>NZ_CP086239.1:305384-610769 GCF_026650985.1 Clostridium estertheticum | reverse complement strand
TATCATTTAGATATAGATCATGTCTAGTTATTCTATCTAAAAAATCAATGTCATTCTTAAACAATTTATTAACATTATATCTATACATTAAACGGTTGTTATGTTTGCTCATTTGCTTATCATTAATTCTATCAAAATACTTGTCATTAACTTTATTTATATATCTTTTGTTATTGTTATTGTAAAAATAATAGCTTTGTATATTTATTTGCTTTGTAATTTCTGGTTCCATAAATTTAGAATCATATATATTTAAACAATTCACATCTTGATCTTTTAAATACACATCTTTAATTTTGTATAATTGACTAGAACTATTAATAGCCAATTCTAATTCAGTTGTTTTATAAAAACCTAAATCATCTTTATTTTTTAATTCTTTTTCATGATTAATATTAATTTGTCTTAAATCAATAGCTTTAAGTTCTTTAGCATTTTGCTTACTCAATTCAATTACATTCTGGCTAGATAAGTTTTTGAGGTATTCAATATTGATGTTTGGAGCATTGGTATATAATCCTTTTGCATCATTCTTGCTTATAGAAGAAAATACCCTTTCAACCATTTTATTGTTTAGAATTGTAATGTCATTGATTTTTTTATTTAATAGTTTATTATCATTTTTATTGATAACTTTTATTTCGTTAGACATATAAGTATTTTTTAGTTTATCAATTTGAATTGTTTCATCTTTATAAATTGATTTACTTTCGCTCTTGTTTATCTCCTTGGTAGTATTATATTTAAACATTGCTGCATTATAAAAGTCCCCCACATAATTAAAATTACACAAGGGTATTATTTTATGTAGGGTCATTTACATCACCTCTATTCTACTGTTTTAGGGCATCTAATAGCTATACAGTAATTAATATTTGCACTATTATTCAAGAAATTGTATGGTGCAGTAATCTTGAATTTCTTATAGTATTCTTCATCTGTAGTATCCTTTTTGTAAGCTAATTTATCCATATCATATATGCTCGAAGCATCTCCGGCTAAAACATTAATCATCTTTCCGCGCTCCATGTCTACTGGATGTACTAATGTAATATCACTAAATTGGTGTTTTTTATGATTCCATCTTGAACCCTCTACATTGCATTTATCCATAAAAGGATTAGTGCTATAAAACCCAGGATAATGAGGTTGATAAGGCATACCTATTTTATTGGCTATCATACAAAAATCCGTTATTCCAGTTGCAGTTCTTTCACCGTAGGGACTTGCGTATCTAGGCTCTATATCTGAACTTGTTGTTATACCGAAATTGTATATGTCATCTGTAGTTGCTGAATCCTCTACCGGCTTTAATGCTCCTATATAGGCATAACTTGTTAAATAGTTTTCATATGGTGAAATATCTGCTGACGGGTCACCCCTTAATACTAAATTGATGCTATCTTTTGTAACATTAAGCCAATATTGTACTGGTAGAAAATCCTTAATTCCTGATTGTACTTTTCTATACCATGCAAGTCTATAGTTATATTCCTTTTGTATCACTGACGATATATCTAAATCAGTTCCAGCACTGTTTAACGCTCCTGATATTTGCAAAACTATATTATTCAATGAATTACTTTTAGTCATAGCACTAACATACAAATTATAGTCATCACTGTTCCCGTTTGTACTACCTACACCAGCCATCATTTCTAAAACTTGTGCATCCGTCCTATGCACCGGGTACCCATTATTACTATAGCTATGTAAACTTTTAAAATTAACTAATGCCTGTTTTTCTTCTTTTGTTAAATCTGCATTTAGTCTGTCTAGTTTTAAATAAAATTGTTTCCCATAAGTTGTAGAAGCTTTTAAAATACACATATCTTTGCTACTTCCAACCGTAAATTTTGTATCAACTTTATCAGTTACACTTGCATCTGTTATAAGATTTACTTCACTAGCGATATCTGAGGCCCCTACTAAATCAATTGTCGCTGGGTATGCTAGATCCCATTTATATATACCAGCGTTTTGCGTTATTTCACTTACTAAATTTTTAACTAAATTTTTAACACTTGAGTTACCTTCTACATAGTAAAAATTATCGGCCATGTTAAATACCTCCATTTATTATATTAATTATGTCTGAATCTTTTATTTCCAAATATTCTAAGTCAACCACTACCTGTCTACTATTCCCACTATTATTGTGCAAAATAAAAGAAATAGGTGTATTAGCATTAACTTTAAAATAAGTATTAAAGTGTTTATGCTCTCCTATTTCCTTTGTGGCTGAACTATCTATTATTTTATTTTTATTAATCTCTAAGCTATATTTATCTTCTTTTTTCCAACCTGTTTGATTAAAATGTAGTCCAGTTAAAAAAATATCCTTATCAAATTTAAATATTTCTATAGTGTTCTTTACTACTGGAGGAATATCTAACAATCTGCCTTCTATTTTTTGAATACCTTCGTTCTTATATAGAATAAAATCTTCTATTTTATTTTTCAAACCCTCGTATCTTATACTAGGCAATAATTCTTTTATACTCTCTAGCAGTAATTCAATATTATCAGTATTCAATTGAGGATATTTATCTCTTAACTCATCATCAATAATTTCAAGCAATTTTTTCTTTAAATCATCAGTTAATTCATCAAAATTAACAATATATTTGGATAAACTCATTACAAATCTTCCAATATGTTAAAATCTACCCAAAGTACCTTGCTTGATCCGCTCTCATTATTAAAATTAAAATTAATTATTTGTCCTGAAGCTACTGGATAAAACACATTAAAATATTTATGTTCTCCATACTCTTTTGTCCGTACTTTATCAAATAGATTTTCTTTTTCAACAACCAAATCCCATGAATCTAAAAAGTTCCAAGCGCTTAAACTATAAGTAATTCCTGTGATTCTACCCTTTTGAGGTACTTTAAATTCTATTGTGTGCAGTCCCTTAACTGCAGGTATCTCTAGCATTTTACCGTAGATTTTTTGTGTACCACTTATTCCTAAATTCCCCGCTAATCCGTCTAATTTAACACCTAAAGCATTTAAAGCAGTAATCAAACTATTATAGTCAATACCTTGTATTTTCCCACTAATCTCTTGAAGCAATCTTTCCATCTCAATTGTGGAGAAGGTTATATCTCCAACATCAACTTTTATTCCATTTTCTAAATAGCTTTTGATGGCATCTGCCAATTCATCAAAATTGACTACATAATTAGGCAAACTCATGTTTTTCACCTACTTTATACATATTTTATTTTTTCAACTCTGTTATCCATGTCTTTAAATAACTCTACCGTTTTAGAGCTTTTGTCTGGATAGGTTGTTTTTATTTGAAATACCTTGCCATTAACATCCCTAATTAATGCCTCTGACCACTCTGATTCTGTACCTTCTGCATATAGTACACTAATTACTTTTTTAGCTTCATTTCTAACAAGTCGGCAAGGATATTCGGGTAATTCTACTTTAGATTTATTAGCATCATCTTCAACAGTTATTTTTGTATTTCTTTTTTTATCATATCTTTTTATTATATATTCTACTGGCTCTCTAAAATTAATATTTGCCATATCCTTACCCCCTAATTTTTAATAATATAGTCGCCACCTACTGGTAATGGCTCTATCCATTTATCAGCAACCAAAATTTCTAGTTCTAGTGTATCTTGCCAAATTCCATCCTGTATACTTGTATCTATTCCATTTACCATTGCCCACGCCTGTACTTTAGATTGATTCAAAACAATTCTTGTGATATCTCCAACATCTCGTGTTAAATTGCCATCTATGGTAGTTATTCCAAACTTTTTACTGTGCCTTAATTTATCCCTAAAATACTTTAAAGCTACATTTCTTTTTTTCTGTAAAGTATTTGCCAAATCCTCATCTATCACATCTAAATATATCTCTCCATTTGCATGCTGAACGAGGTAAGGGCACTCAAAGGCTTGTACATCAGTATCATTTGCTTTTACAATTAGTTTGTTTCTTATGTCATTTTCATTCCTGTCATATTCACCAGCACTGATAAAATCTACACTTTCAAGTTTATACTTTATAGTTGGAAGTCCATCATATGCGGGAAAGGCTTTAACGATATCCACGCTACCATCTCTATTACAATTAAACCTTGCATACATGATATCAAAAAATTTATTTAGTACATCTATATACATATTGTTATATTCTACTTTTATTTTTTTTACATCATAGTCGGCTACTTCATCCGAAAACTTAATATCACTTATTCCGGCATGATTAAATAGATTTATTATTATTTGTTTTGCGGTAGTATTTTCATAAGTTAAACACGGTGTAGCATCTATTGTTCTAAATATTTTATATAACATGTCCTCTGCTCTAAAGTAATAAGTGTTATTATCTTCATCATATTTATATTCTTTAAGTACACCGATAAAGGCTATTTCATCATCTATATACACTTTAACTTGATTATGATTATCATAGAAACCTAATCCAGTAAAGTTTACTATATCAGTTAAATTCTTATCTCTAGCGGTATTATCTATAAGGCAACTACAAGTGCCTAGTTCAAAAATTCTACGGCTAATATTCACATTCATTATTTCATCATTTCTCAAGATTTTTGGGGTTGGATAATACCCACCTGTTATTGTTTTTTCATATAATTCTATTCTAATTTCCATTTGTATCGCATCCCGTCACATCATGTCCGCATAACATCTCTAAAGCTATGTAATAAATATCGCCCTCAATCGGCGAATCTATTTCATAAGTGCCTACAAGCTTACCTCTGTAAAGTGTGTCTAATTCATCCTTAAAATAAAAATATTCATTGTACTTGCTTCTAAATTTTTTAAAGTTATTAATATCTTCTACTGTATTTATATCAAATACAATAGAAAATTTAATTTGTGTATCTGCCTTTATGCCCTCTTGAAAATGTGTGTAACCTAGTAATACCTTATTGCCTTTATTGTTAAGCACAGGGCAAGGAGGCTTGTAATTGGCTATTGTCCCTAATACTTCTGTACCTTTTGTTTTATCTGTATTGCTAAAATACATTTTTGGCTCGTTGTATACCAATTAGTCCACCTCCTAAAAACTTTTAATTGCATCGTTCATGAACATTTCAACCATAGAATTTTTCATAGATGCCTGAGTCTGTGATTTAAATTCACTGGCGATAGCGTTAGCACCTTCTTGCGTCGCATTCGATATAGTAACATACATCTTTATATTTGGACTATAGGTGAGTTGCTTGGTGCTTTTATCACTATTATTACTTATGTTACCAATACCACCTCTACCACCAACGGGTCCAGTTAAATCAGTGCTATTAAGTCCGCTAAAATCGGGCCTTACATTTCCTAGACCTTTTATTTTATTTCCTAGTCCTTTGAATTTAGCAGTTATGGCACCGTCTTGCCCGTCTAAGCCACCAATTAAACCTTCCCCAATAAATCCACCATACTCACCAAACACTCGACTAGGGGAATTGATACCTAGCAGCTTTTTAAATGTATCCTTTATTTTATTGCCTAAAAAACTTATCGCTTTTAAAATATTAGGGATACCATGCATTAGACCATACATCAATCCATCAATAACATATCCACCGAATTTCTTAGCCTTTTCACCCCATTTAGTAAAAAATGGTCCTATCTTATCCCAATGTTTCATTATTAGCAATGGAATTCCAATAACCGGTACGAATGCAGCTAACATGTCTACTCCCCATTTTTTGAAAAAGCTGCTAATCTTTCCAAGAGTTTTAGTGAAAAATGCCGATAACCCATCCCAATGCTTTCTCACTTCATATACAATCAATCCTAATCCAGCTATTATGCCAACTGCGATTAAAACGGGCGGACTAATTAAAGCTGGGAGCATAGTAAATACTTTTGCTGCACTTGAGATCCCGTTAAAAACACTCATTACTGTTCTAGTGCTAGTTATAAGCTTAGCGAAAACTATCATAATTGGCCCGATTGCCGCCACCAATACCGCACTTTTAACTATGAATGATTGTATTGGTTTTGGTAAACCACTAAATTTATTAGTTAGATCTGCTATAAACCCCGCTATTTTTTTAATAGAAGGGGCCAAAACATCTCCAATTCTTATAGCTGCTGTTTCTAAACTACCTTTCATGGCTTCAATACTGCCTTTTAGGTTATCTTGCATAGTATCAGCCATTTTTTTACTAGCGCCATCACAATTTTTAAGGCTACTTGATAATTGATTAAATTTACCAGGCCCTTGGTCTACTAACGTAAGCATTCCTGACATTGCTTCTTTTCCAAAAAGTGTTTGCATTGTTGATGCTTTTTGTTGGCTTGTAAGTCCTTTAGTTTTATCTTGTAATTGTTGTATTACTTTTCCTAAAGGTAACATTTTTCCATGAGCATCAAAGAAGTTCATACCTAGCTCGCCCATTACTTTTGATGCTTTTTTTGTTGGTGCAGCTAAGTTAGTCAACGCACTTCTAAGTGTTGTACCCGCTTGGCTTCCTTTAATTCCAGAATTGCTTAATAGTCCTATTGCTGCACTAGTATCTTCTAAACTTACGCCCAGTGATTTTGCTACTGGTGCTATATATTTCATTGCTTCGCCTGTATCCGTAATTCCCGCATTAGTATCACCCGCAACTTTTGCAAGTACATCCGCAACATGTGAAGTTTTATCGGCTTCGAGCCCAAATCCTCTAAGAGAACTACTAGCGATATCGGCAGCGGTTGCAATATCAACTCCACCTGCAGCTGCTAAAGATAACATTCCTGGCATGGCAGTCATTATTTCAGTATTTTTAAATCCTGCTGAGGCTAAATTCTCCATTCCATTTGCTGCTTCACTAGCACTAAAATTCGTGTCAGCGCCTAGCTTAATCGCTTGTTCTCTTAATTTATCAAAGTCTTCTCCTGTTGCTCCACTAATTGCCTTAACCTTAGACATTTGAGCTTCAAAATCCATACTAGCTTTGCTTGCTGCTACACCTATGCCAACTAAAGGTGCAGTTACTCCAAGTGCCATACCTTTTCCTACACTTGTCATTGCATTCCCCAATGATTGCACTCCGCCACCACTCGCAAAGCTTCGCATTTCTGCTCCAGCACTAGCTAACCCATTGCGAAATGGGCTTCTATCTAGTGTTAAGTAGGCAACTGCTGATCCCACATTTACCCCCATATATTTTCACCTCCCATTTTAGAGGAATAAAAAAGGAACATATCTCTATGCTCCATAAATTTTCTTATACATGCCTGAAATTTCTAAATTCCTTTCGTGCAATTTGTTCTGTGAATTTATTAATTCTTTAAGCTCTTCATTATTTGCTGACACTTTAGTAGCTTTTTTACGAATATTATCTATTTCAATTAAATTATTATTAAATTCTTTATCCTTATATACAACTATAAATTTATGCTTGCATTTAGGACATTTAAAATAAGTTCTTTCAACTTCTTCGCCTACTTTTTCTGTTTTTAGTATGCTTGGCTTTAATTTAAATTTATTCTTACATTCGTCACAATCCACTATCTGATGTTTAACAGTTGCCATTGTATCACCTCATTAAAAAATAGCACCCTAATTAATTGCTTTAGAGTTCTTCATCATCCATTCAATTGTATTTTTATTATCATCATTTTCTTCATGTTTTTTAGATTCTTCCCAATTAGGAGCTTTAGGTTTTTCTTGACTTAGTTCATTTAAAATATAAGTACAAGCTTCATCAAAACAAAAGGCTTCATAATCGTTTTTAAGCCCTATGATACTACTCGGTGACTTGTGATATTGCTTTGCCATTATCAGTATCGACATTATCCTCTGACTCTTCACGAAACGGTTCTATTTCCTTTATACCTTCTTGTGTGTAGTTGAAAATTGCAACTATCTGCTCATCTGTAAATTCTAAGCCTGCACTATCTAAGTCTTTAATAGATGGCTCTACAAGTGCATTTTCAGCCATTATAAACATTACCTTAGTCATTTCTTTTAAATCTACACCCTTACTTGATTTCTTGCCGTAGAATAGCTCCTCTGCTGCGCTCAATAGAGTATTAGGTATTACACCCTTTCTTACTAAATTTAAAAGAGACACTCTCTTAACTTTTGCATTAAAAGGTATCTCTTTCTTAAATCTTGGTAATTCCAATATATCAGCCTCAGCCATTTGTTTTAATTGTTCTAAATTTGTTACTTCCATTTTCTCACTCCTATATTTTTGTTTTATTATTGAAGCAAATTTAGCAGTTGGTCTGCCATCTTCCAATGCCCACTGTTCATTATCCATAATATCTTCTCCCAGACCTATTTCTATATAGTTGTAAATTCTACTAAAATAGCAGTAGTTGTACCACTTGCATCCAATAAATTAACTGCCTTAGCTTCAGCTACATAAATAACACCAGCTTCTATACTAGTCGGTATAAATGTTACTATCTTTTTAGTAGAATCTATGGTTACATTGCCAGTTACTACAGTGCTATCAGATTTCTTTTTAACTACAAAATTAGTGGCAGTTACATCATCTTGATTTATAGCTTTTACAAATGTCCACTTAACATTACTACCAATAGTAACTCCAACATCTGTGTTGCCACCTGTAACTGTTTCACCCTCTACCTTCATATCTCCAGTTCCGCTCGGCGGTGGAGTTACTGGGTCTACACGACCTGTAGGTAACTGCTTAAGAAACTTTATGTAAACAGGTTTCTCACCTTTTTTAGGTCTACTGTGGCTTTCAAAGTCTGGCACGTAGAATTTACCATCCTCAAATTTAAATTCTACTGGCTTACCCTTGTTGTGTTTAAAAGCAAACTGCACATACTGTAAAGTTGCACTGTCATAGTCCTTTTCTTCGCTATACAGATTTAAAGTGAATGGATGTCTTTCTGTAACTATCCCAACTTCTGGTCCCTCATAGCCATCTGCTGTAATTATACCTCCATCAACTATTGCCATAAGTTCTGTCGGGAATGTATTGTTTGTAAGTTTTATATCATATCCAATACAAATGTCCTCTGTACGGTTCATAGCAATTATCCTGTTTTTTACTCTTAAAATATCTTCCTTACCTGCAGACAAATCAGGTTTAACATCCGCTTTGTCTGCTGTGTCGAAAATATAAGTTTTTTGTGTAACTTCGTCTATTATTTCGGCTAACACAATATTTGCAATAGGCATGCCTTCAAGTTCTGACATTTTATCTCCTCCTCAATGTTTTTAATGCTTGGTATTCTATAGATGATGTATATCCTTCAACTTCATCATCTATTATGCTGGGTGTCTCTACTCCAGTAGGTCTGAGTTCCTTCATTTCTTTTAGATCTTGTTTAATGTTTTCTGCATAAAATTCCATATCGGAATAATTGGTTAAAGGGCAGTATAATATAACATCAAACACCTTAAACCCTAACTTATTTCCACCATCTTGCCCATGAATTCCATTTTCTTTTATTACCACGTAAGTGGCTTCACATTTATCTCTTTTTTGTCCAGGAGAATATACTTCATATCTTTTTTTCTCTAAATGAAGAAATATCTTCTGCCACAAAGTTTGTGGTATCGCATTTTCTATATCTTCCTGATCCAGTTCTTTACCTACAATTTTATAATTAAAGGTAGCCACTATTGCATCACCTCAATAAATTATTTAGGCCTCTTAAAATTTCTGGTGAAAGCTTGTCTACAGTGGGTTTAAGCACTGCGTATTTTTTATCATTACAAAGTTCAAGATAAGGCGAATACACCATATTTCCACATACGTACACTCGACATTGGTCGCCTTGCCATTCCTTTCCGCCTTTAATGTTCTTGCGTGCTAACCCTGAACGATCTATCCATGTTGCACTTTTCTTAGCCTCTGCCTCGAGTTTTTTACCTGCAGTATCTGCATACAAGCCGATTGCAGCTTTGCTTTTTAATTCAAATACTGCTAACCCTTCTAATATACCTTTTATGTCTATATTAAACCCACTCATAATTTCAACTCCTATCTAACTGCATATCATAAATGATATTTTCTGCATTTCCAGTATCTATTATCTTGTATTTGGTTTCAGATAATGTGAAATAATCATCTTTTTTAATCTTTTTAGATTCTTCATTATAGATAACTAGCACTCTTTCGCTATAGTTAGAATTTAATGTAGCACTCTCTGTTGCACTGATATTTATTCTAGTTTCTTTTCTATAATAAAACCCTTTTACAGTGCACACATATAAATCATTCTGCTTTTCCTTGTAGGCATTTTTCCCAATTCTCAATATTTTAATTTCTTTTAATAAACCCTTTTTATCAAGTTGCTTATATAGTTTTTCACTTATTTTTGCTCTATTTATTCCAGCCATTTAGCAGCCATCAACTCTTTTCATGCTGGTTATGTATCCATTACCAGCTGCAGCTACAACATTAAAAGTTTCTGCTAAAGTTAACCAATATTCCCTATTGGAGCTAAGTTTTATTCCAGCAACTTCAAGCTTATCATCTGCGGCCGCTTTCAATATACAACCCTGGTGACTAGCCTTCTTAATATCACCGTCATTGGATTCCAATAATAGTTCAAGTTCATCATTTTCAAAATACGGATATTCTCGTTCCTGAAGGTTAAATTTCAAGAAGTCTATTGGTAGCCTATCCATAATTATTCACCTTCTTTAGGGGAAAGTACATCCGCTCCTAGTTCTTCAGGTGTATCATTTAGGTCTTCTTTGAGCATCTCTTTCCCTGGCCCAATCAATCCCTTTTCACCCATTTCTTCTAGGTCATCTTCATTAACTTGGAATTCATCACCTATTTTGTAGCAGTTTTTATTATATTTTAAATACACTAGAGCTTTAACGTTTATCATTTTAGCCTCTTCTATTTTTTTAGCCATTAAAAT
Source organism: Clostridium estertheticum (assembly GCF_026650985.1). GTDB lineage: Bacteria > Bacillota > Clostridia > Clostridiales > Clostridiaceae > Clostridium_AD > Clostridium_AD estertheticum_C. Next base: position 599,926 of record NZ_CP086239.1, on the reverse strand, counting down.
CAATCCTTTCTTTTCAAAATTAAAAGAGCAACCACATGGGAGGCTCTAAATTATACTACTGTAGCAAAGAAACACTCATCTGCTCTTTCAAAACTTGGCATACCTAGTTGGCTGACCTTTGTTTGAACAGTTACTGGGTCTTCTTTTTTCATTGTCATTACAGCTATTCCAGTTCTTACTACCTCGCAGTTAGTACCAGCTCCAAACATTTTATCGGCTTCCTCGGGAGTTGTTCCATAGTAAGTCTTACCCAAATTACCATCTGGAAGCAATGACACTTTATTGTTTTGGAAGTAAGGTTGCTCTGTTTCATCTTCCAGCTTATATGATCCGGATACTATTGCTACTGATAAATCAACTTTATTTTTTAGATAACTCATTACCATTGCATCTGTCATTATTACTCTTCCATCTTTGTCTATGTCTAGTTTGATAGCTTTGTTAAGAGCAATATAGCCAAAAGTTTTAGAAGACAATATCATTCTAGTAGGTACTGAATAACCATCATCTCTTAATGTTTTTTTCCATCTTTCAATATCACCTACAATATCTGCATCTGGATTGTCCCATTTAGCAGTTCCGGTAAGGACTTCCTTGTGATTGCTAGGTACTCCAAAATCAAATACAATATCACCATCATCTGAAATTATACTAATAGTACCATCAGTGACTAATTGCATCCTCATTCTTTCCATTTGCATATCTCCACCATCAACTAGCGCTAAATAGTTATCATATATTTTTGATACTATCATGTCTATAATAGATTTGTTTTGAGCCTGCATAGCTAATAATAACTGTTGTCTATCAGCTTCGTTTATCAAAACTGATTCCTTGAAAAATGGCATTTGTTTAGTGATTTCATCTACTTGTGCCTTTAACGCTCTAATTTTTACAGCTACGTCAAAGGTGCTTTGCTTAAGCACTACAGCCTTTTGTTTAGCCCCCTTAATATATTTCAGTTCCATTCCTAATTGCTTTGTGCGTGGGAATAAGCTTTCCCCTATAAGCATTTGTGGTGGCAGCTCCCTAATATAAGTTGCTATTTCTTTTACGTTTATAATGTCTCTCCAATCCATTGTAATTCCTCCTTTTTATTATAAAAATTTAATCATACTTAGTGCTGACTTAACTAGATCAGTTGGTGCAATTGGAAGTGCTGCGGTTTTAATAAATCCGAATATAGTTACTGGAATGTTCTCAGTGCCATTTGATAATGTAAAATCAACATCTCTGTAAACTAACCCAAAGGCAGTCCCATCAGCTACGATTTTGCCAGTATTATCTACAACACTTCCAGCCTTTAATATTCTTTTACCAGCTACCTCTAAAACATCTGTTTTCTTTACTTTGATGGAAGTGTTCTGAAATAGCTCACCCGCAAATTGCAGAATAGTTTTATTTTCACCCATGTAAGTTTGTTTAGTTTCTAACATTATTTTTCCTCCTATTTAAAAAATGTATTTTGTGATTCTGTTGCTTTTACAGCCTCGGCCTTTTCTTTTGCAAGTCTTGAACCTAGTCCACCCTCTTGTCCTTCTGTTCCCCCTAATGTCCCTGCTACACCACCTCCTAAACTGCCTGTTCCTCCTAAATTTTCTTCTGAAAATAAATAAGGATCAGATTCTTTTAACAATTTAACCTGGTCTTCTAATCCCAAGAAAGCCTCTCCATCTAATTTTACTTTCTCCATATCCAGTAAAGCTTTTAGTGCTTTTGAGTTTTTAGGTTTATAAGTTCCTAAAGCTTTTTCAAATTTACCATCAAAATTTATTTGAGTTAATTTTGCTTCATACTCCGTACTAGCCTTTAAATTAGCTGTTTTTAAATTTTCGATTTCTGTAGTCAGCTCCGAATTATCTTTAACCTTACCTTGTAAATGCAATAGATCCTTATCCCTCTTTGCTACATCTTTCTTATATTGAGTTACACTATTATTAGCAGCATCCAAGATAGTTTTATCTACGTATTTAGGCTCCTTGATTGAATTCACAAGCAGGTGGTTTTCTTTATCTGCTTGTATTTTATCAAAGGCAGTTTGCCCCTCTGCATCCCCTAAAATTTTTTTTAAATATTCCAATAATCCCATAATTACTTTTCCTCCTTAATTTTAAACAAAATAAAAAGCCTTATTTCTAAGACTTATTAAAAGCACAATTTATATTAAACATATCTTTGTAAAGATTCTTTTTTAGTTGTTCTGCTATTTCTTCCATGCTAGTATTAATAGCCCCATATTCGCCCATATTAATTGTTATTGGGGTATGTTTTCTAGCAAATGCTTGTGCCGTTGGCATTGTATTTGATAATCCAATACTACCTGTAATAAGCTGCGATCTTCCAGCTATAGCACAAGCCACCATTCTTTTATCATCGCAGTTATCTCTGTGTTCACATTTTTTACATTTATCATGTAACTTACTTAGTATCATCATTCTCACCCACCTTTTAGACGAAATAAAAAGCCTTATTTCTAAAGCTTACTTAAATAAATTCACTGCCATATTCTCTATACCAACCATCCAACTTGGTATTATTCCCACCATTAACCCAGCTATTCAGTTCTGTTCCTATATCTTCCATGGATTTTTCAACAACAGGAGTAAAATAGCATACTCCCATGGGATGATCGAGTGGGAGGTCATCAGCTTTATATATCTTTTTATCTCTGCTTTTACACAGCCCACATGTCCCTCTATGACTGTTAGATATATTCCACTGGATTCCTTCCACAAATGGATTAGCTTTACATGACCTTTGCAAACTTAATTGATAAGCATGGGATATAGAAGTAATTGCAAGCCTGAGGCTATTGTATTCTATCTTTTTATTACCAACACCAGGATATATCTTTTTAAAATCCCAACTTTTTCTTACCTCTGGGTTAACAAAATCGGCTAGATCATTCGCTAAGCCATAGGTACTTTTCTTTTCGGCTATGCCTTTCTCAATTATATAATCAAAATCTGCATTAGCTTTGCCATTATGGGCCCACAATCTCTGGGATAGTCCTCTCCCATCTTTATAAAACCCACCATTAGTTAACTCTGCTAGTGCATCTTTAGGCATATTGGAAAACATACTTGAAAAACTTTCTTTATTATTAAAACTATATTTTATACCTAGCATATTGAAAAAATCCAATTGAATCGAACTAGCACCTTCAGCACTTTTCAGCATCGAATTTTCTATGTCCGGTTTTAAAATCTTATTTAATTCTTTTATGTCTGATTTTAATTGCTTCCCATAATCTTTAAGCCAGCGTTGATTTAAACTTCCTTTACTTGCACTTCTGGCTCTTTTGCTTAAGTCTTTTGCAACATCTTTATATAAATCTCTAATTTGCTTTATGCTATCTTTTGTTATTTCTATTCTTTTCTTTTGTGCCGCTGCAACTAATTTTAAATATTCATTATTCATTTTAATTACCTCTTAAGGATGGAATTTATAATTGCACCATCTGCCCTTGTTCTGCATTTACAATGGTAGTTATATCCTCTGCTATTTCTTGTATTATGCTCTCAGTATCTTCTTCATCGGTAAAGTCTTTTATATAACTTCTGTGACTTCTAACATTAGAGTTTACTTCTTCCATTGCAATTCTGTGTTTATCATCTTCGTCCTCGGGGACAGGATAATTTTTTCTAATTACTATATTATATAGGAGGTCATTCCACGTTCCATCCCAATCGTCATAGCACTTAAACTGTCCACTGGCTTCAACTATAAGCCTTATCATGCTTCTAATAGTAGGTTCCCAATCGTGCCATTTTTCATCGCAACGAGAAACGAGCTCAGAATAAACAAACTTTAAAGTTTTGGCGGATGGAATATTTGTTAATTGTTCCGGTTTTGGAATGCTTAATTTTTCATACATAGAATCTTCTAATCTTTTAATAAAATTTTCAGCCGCCGCTGCATTTTGAAAAGTACTTTCGATTTTCTTTGCATCTGCTGTTTTACCGCTTAGAGAAACTAGAGCCAGTAAAGAGTTAGGTGCTATTTTAGCTTTATTAACACTGTCTTCCGTAGCATCTTTTATTATATTTAATCCAAACATATCAAACCTAATTGCATCTGCTGAGTCTGAAGTTCTTCTATTAATTTGATTCTGTAGTGGTATTAAATCCTTTATGTCACTAATTCCGCTTGGATCACTAAGACATTGTTCGTTTGTAATAACCCAACAAGGAATTTTTCGGAGTCCGGTATTTTGTTCTGTTGAACTTATAAGCTTATCTAAATTGTCTCCGTTAAAAGTTTCAGTTTTCAGGTAGCAACTAGATTCTTCACCTTTTTTATTTGACATAAAATAAGTGTATCTATTCCATATTTGTTTTGATTCCTCTACATTTATAGTTGATGCATCTTGCTTTACGATTATTGCTTTATTTAATTTAATGCTATCATTGGCACTTAGCTCATAACTAAAATCATTGAAATCATGATAATATAATTTTATAGGTTGTCCAGGATTAGCCTCTAGTCTCAACATTACCCTTTTAGTTACAGTTGCAAGTCTAAAGGCCTTTAAAGTATCGCTCCAAAACCTATTTGCTTTAAGTATTGCATCTATATATTGCCTTAACTTTTCACAAGATTCTTTATTCTCTTTATTGAATGGTTTTAATAATAAATTAGGAGATTCGCCAAACATAAAGCGCGCTTGTTTTCCTATAAGGGGTTTAACCTTATTATCTATAACCTGCGAGGGAACGTAATCTAAATCATCTGTGTTAATCCAGCTTTGACCTAACAAATCATTATCTAATACTGCGGCTTCTTTATTTTCTTCTTCACACTCACCGCGATAAAATAATAAATCTTTCAATATTTTCTTTTTTTCTTTTTTTTCTTTAATGCTTAAGCCTAATAATTTTTCTCTTGTATCTCTTGGATTCATCAGAATACCCTCCTTCCCTTTCTTTCATATTTTGCTAGTATATTCTGTTTAAGTCCCATACCTTTGTTATAAACTTCATCCTTATATTTTGCATTTATATATTCTATTTCATCTATTCTATTGGCTACTTCAGCAACAACATCTGGGAAATCATCATATAAACTATGTTCGCACCCAGAAAACTCTTTTATTTGTTCAATTGCCTCAACATCCTCTTCATTGAAAATTATCTGGCCCATATTCACTTTCGCAACTATGGTGTTGATTTTATCATCTTTATTTCTAGTCTGAGGGAAATTGACGATTTCAATGAATCGACTGCTTAATTTAACATCATTTTTTATTAATTCCTCAAAACGAACACAATCTGCGCCACCATATGTATTTTTTTCCACCCCTAAATGAGTTATATCCGGGTATTTTTTTAACAACATGATAGTATGATTTATGTAATCCTCATACTCTCTATTTTTTTCAAACTTGAAAACCTCACCTTTTCTAATATATTTAAGACTATTTTCACACACACTACAAACAGCAAAAGCAAAATAATCCTTGTTTTTTGTTTTGGTTTTAGTTTTCGTACCTGAAGGATCTACGCAAAGCATAGTTTTTATAAATTCATGACTTTCAATTATTCCTGCTGATTCTGTAGCAATAGTTTTGAATTTCTTTTCTCCTATGGAATCTACATCGCCCTGGACTTCTTGTTTAAAAGAAGTTGGGTTTTCGTAGTAACTTAGGGCCATATCTAAACAATCCCAAAATTCAGCCCATAGCATTGGATATTGCATTGCATCAATATTGGACCAATAGAATTCTTTAGCATCCTCTAAATGACTTTCATTTTTAAAATTAAATAACACTATCTTAAATTTAAGCCATAAACCAGTGTTAAAGTAATAATCAAGTCCATTAACATTTTGACCTTTTTCATTTATAAAATCATCAATCAGAACACCTCTGTCATTTTTAAACTTCCACGTGGGCTGTTTAATTAGCCTAGAATAAAAACACTCTTTATGTTGAAGAGTTCCTAGAGCTATGAGAGTTGTACCTTTTTTAACGATTTTGCCATTACGTCTTACCGCTTTTTGTACTGCAAATTTAACATCATTGGAATACCTGGTCCACTTTTTAATTCTAGCTTCATCAGTCCTGCAGTCATCTATACTTTGAAAATCATCTAAAATTATTAAGTCAGGTCTACAATTATCATATTTTCTACCACGCATACTTGAATTAGAAGATATAGCCTCTATGTAAGTCTTGTTTGTAAATTCAAGCTGAGTTGTATTACATACATATCTCTTATCCTTGTCATCAAGTAATTTACCAAACGCCTTATATATATAATCATTATTCAAAAATGTATTTTTTATATCCTTAACAAATTTTTCAGCAGTAGACCCTATATCGGAACATATCAGTGTGTATTTCTTAAATCCATAAGAATGACCCCACATAGAAGTGGCAAATGTTCCAAATGCAGATTTACCAGTTCCCCTGGGTTCTATTCTACCAATCTGATCTTCTCCATTTCCTATAATGGACTCTTGTATTTCTTTCCATATATCTCTATGCACTTGTGCTATAGGAGCCGCTGCATTATCTTCCTTGGGTAAAAATACATCTTGCAAGAAATACATACAAAAAAACTCTAACGATCTTTTACCTACACTCCATGCTAATCCATGAAAATCAAATAAATGGTCGTTATGTTGTTTCATTAATTCAGCTGCTTTTTTAGGACTAAATATTTTTTTCAGGTGAGTATATAATAACTTTCTATTCTGTTTTGCTTCATCCAAAACACTCACCTCTTATTAATAGTTTTCTATCATCGTTTTAAAAAAACAGGTTTAACCCGTTTGTTTTCTTTTATATTTAAATAAGACACCACTCTTGTTTGAGCAATGTCTTATGGGAAGGGCACCTTGTTTTGAAGATCAAAAAAATGTTGGGGAAAATATATAGCCAACCTCACCATTTAAAAATCTTTTTCAAATAAAGGGTGGTGGGGGTGTTTTAAATTGTATGGAAGCTCACACTCTAACTTATTTAATAAAAAAGAAGAAGGTATTATCCCTCTTCATACTGCTTCACTAATTTATAGAATGTAGTTCGCTTTAATCCTAACATGTCCATTGCTTCATTCCCTTGTAACTTTCTATTCTTGTACTTAGTATATACATCATCCCAATTACTTGGGTACTCAATGACCTTCCTGCCTTTATAGACTCCATTATCTTTTGCTATTGCTATACCTTCACGTTGTCGTTCTAACATGTTCTCTCTTTCGAATGTATTAATAGCACCTATCATTGTTAGCATTAGTTTACCAGTTGCTGTTGAAGTGTCTATTGCTTCTTTACTGCTAACCAAATGAATACCCTTTGCTTGAAGTTGCTCTACTATATCCAATAGATCTTTAGTACTCCTTGCTAACCTATCAAGTGAATGTATATATACCGTATCACCTTTCCTTGCGAACTTAATTACTTCTTGTAACTTAGGTCTATTGGTATCCTTAGCACTGACCTTCTCAATAAACCATTCATCTATATCATACTTCTTTAATCCCTCTATCTGCCTTGCTTCATTCTGATCAACCGTTGATACTCTCACATATGCTACATTCATATACTACACACTCCTTTAACTTCTTAATATATAGTATATCAATTTGTTCGTTTGGCGTCAATAACTTACGCGAATATATATCCGTTAATTACATAATTGATTCTATACGAATAGAATCAATGTATATATACCTATTCAATTAGACTATGCCTTAAATGAACTATATATTCAAAAGCTTATTCAGTATCAAACTCTTCTATCTCTTTGTCCAATACATCAACAGTCACGTTGTCCTTGGTGTCTCTGCCATCATCTATGCTTATCTTAGTTGTATTAGGCATAGTCTTGTTTAACAGAGCGAGCCTAGCATCTAACTCAATCTTCCTGTTGGTAGTACTATCAGCCAGGTCTATTAGAGCTTGGGCATTCTTAGGGGCGTAGGCGGTGATTATCTGTATCGTAGAGAATATAAACTCCTGTTGACACCTGCTTACCTCAGCCTTAAATTCTTCTAATTCTATCCATTTATAAATGGTATTCCTAGTAACACCCGCTATCCTTGCCATATCAGTAATATTTCCACCCATTACCTTTGACTCTATTGCTTTAATTTGTCTTTCATCTAACATCTAATCACCTCCTACTTAGTAAACACTCCAAATAAAAATAGTACCAGCTGTTCACTAGTACTCTTGCTTATCATATATCACTATTTTTATTTCATTGTGACCATATTTTTCTGGTCTAATATAAAGAAAAAACACCGACAATTCATTAAAGAATTTCCCGATGCTTTGCAATTACACTTTTTAATAGTATCATTTTAACACACTTCAATTAACATGTAAATAACATCTTTTTAACATGTTTTTATCACAGTGCATCTACCCCAAATAAATACACTCCCAAGGCTTGTATCATCTCGTTCTTCCACCTTCTAATAGTCATCTCTGCACAGCTTAATTCAACCGCTATTTTGTCAAATGGTACATTTTGCAAGTAATACATTTCGATTACTTCATACTTATTTAGCTGATTTTTCTCAATACACTCTTCTTGTAAAGACTTTAATGCTGCCTTAATATGACTCACCATGATCATCGTTCTGAACTTGCTTCGTCTTATCGATAATATAAAAAGTTTATCATTCGATTCTATACTTTCACATGAATTCTCATCCTCTTCATCAAGATCTATATAGTCCAAATTATCAACTGCATTCTTATAATGTTTTGAAAGACTATTGTAATTAATCAAAAGCAATTTAGTATTATGAAATATTTTAGTCTTTGAACCTTCCTTTTGCTTTACATCAAACTCCTTAATTGCTTCCGTTACCGCTTTTTTTATTACTTCATCAAAGTTTGCAGAATATCTCATAATTTTAGCCCCCTCTTACTCTGTTATTTCTATATTTTTTATTCTTGCTTTTACTGCTTCAAGTAATGCACTCTGATTTATTTCTTTATTACCTAGTGCCCTCATAACATCTTCATCAACAGTATTTTTACATACTATATGATGAACTATTACTGATTTCTTTTGCCCTTGTCTATGAAGTCTTGCATTAGCTTGTTGATATAACTCTAAGCTCCAAGTAAGTCCAAACCATATTATGATATTTCCACCATATTGAAGATTAAGTCCATGACCTGCAGATGCCGGATGAACTAAAAGTATTGGAATTTCTGCATTATTCCATTTTTTTATATCACTTGATTCTTTTAAACCAACTGCTTTTAATTTCTTAGCTTTTAAATATCTAACTATCCTATCAAAATCATGTTTGAAGCTATAGAATATTAATACTGGTTTACCATTGGCTGCTTCTATAAGATCTAGTAACACTTTTAATTTTTCTTCATGAATTTCTACTACTGATTTATCTTCAGAATATATTGCACCATTTGACATTTGTAATAATTTATTTGTAAGTACTGCTGCATTAGCTGCTGTAATATCATTTTCTTCAAGCTCTATTACTAAATCCTTTTCTAGTTTTTTATATTTGATTTTTACATCCTCAGGTAAATTAACATTTATAATATTATCTACTCTTTCAGGAATATTTAAATAATCTTTTGACATCATAGATATGCATATATCCCCTATCTTTTGATGAATTGCATCTTCTCCACCATCTTTTAATTTCCAATCATAAACTATATAACCATTCATTCTTCCAGGTCTAAAATATTGTTGCTTAAACCCTGATATTGTTTTTCCTAATCTTTCACCGCCATCAAGTAAATACAATTGTGGCCATAAATCAATTAAACTGTTAGGTGCTGGTGTTCCTGTAAGTCCTACTAATCTTTTAAAATAAGGTCTTACTTTTTTTAGAGATCTAAATCTAATTGCTTTAGCTGATTTAAAAGAACTCAACTCATCTATAACCACCATATCGAATGGCCACTTATCAAAATATTCTTTAACTAACCATTCTACACTTTCTCTATTAGTGACATAGATGTCTGCGGGTTTATTCATTGCTCTTATTCTTTCTTTTGGTTTACCTAAGACCTTGGATATTCTTAAGTGACTAAGATGATCCCATTTTTCTATCTCAGTGCTCCAAGTATCTTCTGCAACTCTTAATGGTGCAATAACTAAAACTTTATCTACATCACCCAGAAACAACAACTCATCTATCGCGGTTAATGTTGTTACAGTTTTTCCAAGTCCCATATCAAGGAAGAGGCCTGAAGCTTCATGATCCATAATGTGTGTTATCGCATATTGCTGATATTCATGAGGTACAAATTGCATACCCTCTCACCTCTTCTATAAGTTTAATTATCAATTCAACTGAATCTATACACCTAACATCAAATCCTAAATTTCTATATTCCTTTGCTCTGTATCTTTGCATTGGACTTTCTTTTTTACCTGGTGCTTTTAGTTCTACAAATATCATCTTTCCATGTGGTAAAAGGACAATCCTATCTGGTACTCCTGTCACTCCTGGACTAACAAACTTTAATGCTTTTCCGCCTATTTTCTCTATTTCTTTTATAAGTCTTTTTTCAATTCTTGTTTCTCTCATTTTAATCATCTTCCTTTTTTTAGGTGTGACAGTGTGAACAGGTTTTCCTTACGCACACGTATTTACGTGATTAGGCGCAGGTGCTCTCGCGTGTATATGCCTAAATTAATAAATACTACTATATAAGTAATACCTGTTCACGTTGTTCACACTAACCCCTAAACCTTTGATGTTACTAACTTTATAGTGTGAACAAGTGTGTGAACAACCCTAAATTCTTTGTTCACGCTGTTCACATTAGTAAAAACTGTAAATTCAAACTTGTTCACGCATAAATTCATACCTGTTCACGCGTAAATGCTCTTTGTGTACCATATATTTTACCAAATCTTAATCTACCCTCATGACTTTTCCAGCCATAGAGGCCCTTAAGAATATCAGTAATTTCTCTAGAGGTCATATAAGAAAGTTGCTTAGGATCACCACTGAAAAGCTCACACCAAATCTCCATAACGCACGTCTTTTCCCGTACTATATTTCCCTCAGGTTGGTCACCAAAATCAGACCCTTGGATGTAATTCCTCTTATCTATGATACCTAAGTCATACCAATCAGCAGTAATAGGTTTATTTAGATATTCTTCAATTAGACCAGCCTTTGCACTTTCTTCACTATGTGAGTCTTGTTGCACAGCTGCTTCTTTTTCCTCCTCCTTAGTCAAATGCAGTGGCTCTTTATTCTTCCATAGCTCCACGGCCTCAGCCCATATTTGGTCAATCTCATAATTAGTCATATCTTCCCACACATTCTTAGTATGTGGTACCACACCAACATCTACTGGCCAAAATCTTCTATTACCAGTCTTGTCTCTTAAGAACTCATTATCATTAGTTGTACCAATAAATACACACTGACGTGGAAATCTGCTTGTCCTTCTCCCATATGCAACTCTGTATATATCCTCTGTCTTAGATAAGAAATGTTTGGTGGCTTCAATATCTGCTTTCTTTGTAGCCATCATCTCACCCATTTCTATCATCCATACACCTTGTAATTGCTCATATGCTTCTTTACCTTGAACTGTTGTCAAACTATCTGAGTACCATTCCTTACCTAACTTTTTAATTAGTGTACTTTTTCCTATTCCCTGAGGGCCACTTAGTACTGGCATGTTATCAAACTTAATACCTGGAACAAATACTCTTGCTACTGCAGCAACTATTATTTTTCTTGTTACTGTTCTTACATATAATTTATCTTCGGCACCAAGGTAATCTATAAATAAAGTATCTATTCTTTTTGCACCATCCCAGTTAAGAGAATTCAGATAATCCTTAATTGGATGAAATGCATGTTTTTCAAAACTTAGTGCTAATGCATCTGCGCATTTTGCTGTTGAACTTATCCCATAATACTTCTCTACAAACTCTCTAAGTCCACTATCATCAATATCAGACCAATCACTTTTATTATCCTTGTTTCTCCATGGAAGCTTACTAGTTACTACCGCCCTATTAGAAAATTCATTGTAAGCTATTTTATTTTTAAGAAGAGGTTCATTCTCTATTGTTACTAAGAAATTACTTATAGTGCTTTTTAATTTTCCCTGAGGTGTATATGTTAATTCGTTCACCCATTCAGTATTAATTTCCTCATCAGACTCAACTACCCCAAAATCCTCTTGAGACTTCTCCATACGCTCTTTACCTAAAGTCTGCATTACTTTATCGTTACTACTCGCAAACTCTGTCATACGGGTAAATGAAGGTAATCTATTAACTGGTGTATCTTCCTTAGCATCATCATCCAGGTGCCCGAACTTATGGATTCTTACTAAATCAAATGCATTACATAATATCCCGCTTGTAGGATCCGTCCCATGATGGCTAAAACTGAACTTATCATCATAAACCACAACTCCACCAGTGGTACTTCCATCTGTAAATGTATATCTTGTATCATCAGCACCTGCAGTATATATTTCATTCAGGAACTCACCTATTGCTTCACTGATACTAAAGGTCCTACAAAATGCACCTATAACACCTTTTTTTTCAAGTGGGTCCTCTTGTCTTTTAATATCACTTGTAATCTTTGCTCTAGCTCTTGAACTCTCAGGCCAATAACTTACATCTTGCCATCCAAATGCATATCTAGCTAGTACCTCATCAGGATTTAACCATGCTAAATCTTGAACTTTAAATATATATTCACCATCACTTGAAGTGCTTGGCCAATACATTAATCTTGAAGGTTCATAGGTCGTATCATCAAACTGATCTATTCCTAAATCATCTGCAACCATTCTACTTATTGCTTGATATTCATCAGGTAATACTGGTCTACTAAGAGGAATAACTAATCTTAGTCTTTGGTTATCCGGTGCATGTGTATGAGTTGAATACATTGCACATCCAAAATCCCATAACATTTCTATACTGGACCACACATCACCATTAACATAATCTAAATCTAAGGATAAAACTGTTCTATTCGCAACATTCTCAGCTTTCCTACGACCATTCTTGAGTGATCCACCGACGAAGCCTCCAACATCTTTAATATTATCTCTATCAGTCTTTGGCATTTTCTTATATTCAGCATAAGTCTCAGGAGTTCTTGTCGTAGTACTTAGCTTTTCAATTAATGCTGAGTAAAGCATATTCTTGTTTTTCCAATGGATCTCTTTTTTATTTTTACCTGTAGCCAGTGATACAGATCCATCATATTTAATTCTTATAATTTTCTTATCCTCTGTTACATATTCCAAAATATCACCCCCTTTCCTACATATATTGTTATTTGATATTCTTCCTGGAATACACATAAAAATACCGTAAAATTCAGTTTTGAATTTTACGGTATTTAAGTTAGTTATTTAATTAAATTTATGCGTTATAACCTGAGCTATACAAATTATTTTCTGGTAGATAGTCTCCTATTATAATTCCTGCATCTCTTAATTTTGTCAGTACTTCATTCCACCTTTCGATCCAATAATCACTGTCTTTCGGGGCCATTTTACTGTAAGGATGCCTTTTAATGAAAATTTCACCCATGCCAGCTATAATCAGATCATCAAGTACATCTATTTGTGATTTATAATCCCAAGATAATAATTTATGGATTTTGTCACAATCGTAATTTTTTATACAATTATTTACTTGCTCTAAGTACTTAAACCCCATTTCTATTAATAAGGAGGCCTCTACCTCATAATTTAAATCATCATCTTTCTTAATTTTATTCCCCCCCAGTTTCTTATCTAAATATACTCCTAAAGAATCCTTCGTAATTTCAATACCTTGAAACTTACCTGAATTTACTGATACTCTTGATACTTTCTTCAGTGTCTCATTATCATTTTGTATTGATTCAAATTCTCTATCTGCAATTTCTAATAGCCCAGAAAGAGCCATAAAACGTCTTTTTATATCTGCTGGTATAACCGTTACAGACTTATACTCAATATCATGTTCTATTTCAGCCCATGCATGTTGCAATATTGTACGCACTTGTACCTCAGCAATCATACCATTAAATTCCTTATATTCTGACAGATTTCCCCTAGATATTGTAAGCTTTATTAAGTAATGTACACTTTTATATCCTAGTTTTTCATTTTTTTCTAAAATCTCCGATTTATCACTCCTTTCTAGTATAATAAATTCGTCAGCTAAAACTTGATTTACCTCACTTATTGTTATTGGGAAAAATGTAATTATCCTTACTGCGGTTAAATCAGTTATTTCCTTAATTGGATTAACGTACTTTGGTACATTTGGGTTATCTTTTGTAGCCTTACATGCTTTTTCAGCAAAACTTTCAATTGATTTTGCTCTAGATTCAATTGAATGGTATTTAATATTTTTATCCTCAAGGCACTTTTTTAAAATTGTTTGAATTGTATCGCTAAATGCAACATGAGATTGCCTAATTTTCGTAAATTCTGCAATTGCATTTTTCCGATGCAATTCGAAGTCGAATATTCCAATAGATAATTTATCCATAGTTTCCCCCTTTATGTTTATCAAATAGTATTATATGATAATAAACTTTAATTAACTTTATTACTTATTGTTAACATAATTAAATAATTATGTTTATTACTATAAATTATAACATATTAATAAAGCACTTCTATGTTATTTATTTTCAATACCGTAATTATTCAATTTTCAAAGAGCTAAATTTATATCAAAGTTTTATCTTAGTACACCTCTTACTCTCAACCTCAGCCTCTTAAAATCTTGGGATTTCTGATTTACAAACTCCACAGATCCACGCATCATGTGATGTGGAAGAATACCCTCTAGCAAAACATTTAGGGCATATTCTTTTAAATATAACACACCTCCACTATTTACTTTCCTCTACAATATCCATAAGTTTTTGAGCTACTGCTGCAACTTGGATGGCTTCTAATGATAACTCTATTGCATACTTTCTGATAACCTCGGCTTCAATTTTAAACTCCTCTAAATTATCATTTCTGACTTGGTACCATAAACTATCCATATGATCATTAACAACTTCCAAAGCCTCTTCGCACTCTTCGGTTTCTTCTTTAATAACTGCATAACCATGATGCATGTCCACAAATTGAGGATGAATCTTGCTGGCTCTTTGGAGCTCTTCCCATGATAATGTCTCTACTGCTTTTCTTAACCCTTCATCAATCATAGCTTCTACCCCTCCACATAATTTTCTATATGTTTAATCACCATGTTAATTGATCCATCACCATTGTTTACAATTTCAAATTTATTAATATCTGCATATGCATCCCCAGTAATATTTAATGCTATAGCACTACTTACTTTAATTTTTACATTACTTAGTTTTTTATCTAAATATTCTTTATCAACTTTAAATCTTTCGATATTATGCGCTTGAAGATATGCAATAAAATCTTTTTTAACCTCTGGCTCATTAGGTAAGATTATTTCTTCTGCTAACTCATATATGTCAATATCTTCATTATCTCTAAGAACTCTTTTAACAGAAGATCTTAATTTCTCAGCTTTGAATGCTTCTTCTTTAAAATTACTTCTTGTCCACACTTCAACTAAAGCCATAAAAGCTCTTGTATAATCTCTATCATTATTAATTAAATTGCATCCTAATAAGGTATCTAGAAAATAATTGGCACCATCCTCATCTACCATAGGTTTCTTATCTAGCACGAGAAGATCATAGTCTTGACCAGCATGTATAGGTCTAATAAATGCACACTTTTGTACTTTTTTCTTATCTGATAATCCAGTTATTATAGACTGTAATCTTATATCTACATTATTATCAGTTATATTAACTTTGTGAGTGTATTGCTTGATGTAATCTATTTTTAATAATCCTATCATTGGACCATACTCGGTATTGAAAGAGACAACCAAAAGATCACAAGATGGAATACCCTCCGTGGTTTCCATGATTTCAAATAACTCACCTGCAGCTTCCTTAGAAAAACTATTTAAATCCATTCTCCCATCCAAGTACTCTTGACTATAAATTTTTACTGGTGTGCCTTTCTCTTTAAAGAACGCACATTTTAAATTATCATCCTTGAGTACCCTTTCCAAATGACTTAAAATAAACTTATACACCTCTTCAGTAAGGTCCAACATATAGTTGTTTAGAATTGGTTCATCTGAGTTATTATCAAGTACATGTATTACCGCTTCATTTATTTGAATATCTCTAATCTTATCCATTTTTCATTCTCCTCATAAATTTATTTAATATCTTCCCTGTAAAGCACGATTAGCATCACTGATACTTGAGTTAATGTAACCTTCGTATCTTTCAATTTTCTTATCCCTGAGGTCTATAATTTCTGTTAATCTTTTTATCTCAGCATCATAGAATATTTTTTCATCCTTAGTTACTTTTACATCAGGCTTACTTGAAGCATTAAGTGTTAACTCAATATACCCATAAGATTGATTAGTTTTATCTTCAACACTTATTATGGTTTCATTTCCCATAGCTCCATGATGACATACTTCACAACTAACATTGATTGGTATTCCCTTTGAAAATTTTCTCAGTTTATCTTCTAAAACTCCTACTGTTAAATCCATTGTTTCCTCCTTATTTGTGTAAAAGATTATTAAATCTTTTTCAATTTTCCCACATAAAATAATAGCAAAAGGACAATATATAATTAGAAAGGTGGTGAAAGAAAATATGGATAACAAAACAAAAATAGCTAAGAAACCTGGAGTTGAGCCTTTAATGGGAGGCGATAATTATATGGCCAAATGTAATGAACATCCAAATGGTCCTTGGCTTGGGCACTGTAAAATTATTAGTGGTGATGCAGATGTTGAAGCTCGGGAACATAATCATCTTTCACATAATGATCAAGATATTGCTTTTGTAATACGTGTCAATTGTAAACAATAAAAAAGCATTTGATATATTTTCAAATAATGACACAAATCATTTTAGAATATATCAACTTTCTAATTTGAGTTTGTGTCTTAATCCTTTTGATAATAGGTACACTCATATCCATCAGCCTTTAAAGGAAGACCAGGTGCCCAACTTATTGGTTCACTGAAGATATTATTCACCGCTTCCATGCTTCCAAAATCTTTAGGAACATCCATTATTATTTCATCATGGACATGCATTACAATGTCATACCCAGCTTTTTGTACTTTAAACATTGCTTCACCTAGACAATCCCTTGCGGTGGCTTGAACAATATTCTCTACAATTTTAGGTCCATAAGTCTCAAGTGTTGTCCATTGCTTTGTTGTCTGTGCCATTCCTTCATAAGTAACAACTGGTTTACCAAACTTACCATCCTCTATAGAAGGTCTTACATAAGCTAATTTTCTACCTGAGGGTAGTTGAATGAACAGAACTCCTGGCGCATAAATAAATTTAAGTCCAAACTGCATACATACTGTTGTTTTTTCATTTATAGCTTTTTTAGCAGCTTTATCACAGTCCCACCAAAACTTAGTTATATGGGTATTTGCACTTCTCCAACTACTAACTAAACCAGCAAATTCGTCTTCAGGTATGCTTTTACTTTTATCCATTACAGTAAGAGCTCCAACGCTACCGCCATACCCAAGTGCAAGTTCTGCTATCTTTCCTTTTGCTCTTAGATCACTACCTTTTGTAACTGATTCAATGGGAACATGAAACATTTGAGATGCTGAGGCCTCGTATATTTTGCCATGAGTTTTAAACACATCCATTCTCCACTTCTCTCCGGCAAACCACGCAATTACCCTTGCTTCTATAGCACTAAAATCTGCTACCATAAATCTATTACCCTCCCTGGGTATAAAAGCAGTTCTTATAAGTTGGCTTAAAGTATCTGGAATACTGTCATATAGAAACTCTACTTCATCAAATCTTCCATCTTTTATACAATTACGTGCATCCTCTAAATCAGGTAAATGATTCTGTGGTAAGTTTTGAACTTGTACAAGACGACCCGCCCATCTGCCGGTACGGTTAGCACCATAGAACTGTAGTAAACCCCTCACCCTTCCATCAATACATCTAGCATTTTTCATTGTTTGATACTTTTTAATAGATGTTTTGGCCATAAGTTGCCTGAGTTCTAAAATTCTTTTTACATCATCATCCTCAGCCTCTTCTAAAAGTCCTGGCACACTCTCTTTTGTAAGGCTTGTTACTTGATGACCTAATCTGTTACCTATCCATTTTTTTAACTGTGCCGCACTATTAGGATTGCTTAAGCCTGTTATTTTTACAGCTTCATTTCTAAGTCTTATAGAATAATTTGCATCACACTCAATAGCTTTTTCTATCATAACTAGATCAGTTCCAACACCTCTATCATTTATGTGTTGGTCCAGTTCCCATAATCTTTGTTCATCTTCTGTGATTGGATATATACTTAATTTATTTCTTATATCTCTTTCGACTTCTACATCTTGAATACAATATGTTTTAAATATTTCCCATTTCTCAGGATCATGTTCAGGAAGGTTTCTAGTTCTACCGCCATTTGCTTTTGTTGGTTTGCAGGGCTTACAGAAATACTGTATTAAGGCTTTACCTTCTTTCATCTTTTGTTTATCTTCTTCAAAATGCATTGCTTTACCAACCATACCCAAGCTACCAGGCAACCCCATTGTTAAAGCTTTTACCATAGTGCATTGCCACTCTTCAGGAGGACAATATATATCAAAGGTATCTGCTTCTATAGCATTTCTTTCAAAGTTTGCGTTAAATGCAGTCTTTATTACCTTAGAATCATTTAAAGCTTCATTCACTTCTTGTGGTAAATATTCATCATTCATAAAATCTATTATTTTAATTTCATCATCATTGAAAGCATAAGCAAATAGCATTATTTGAAAATCAGGGGCCTGTACATATTTGTAAGCCCCTGAGGTTGAAATATCTACACTGCTATATGTCTCTACATCAATTGCAAGTGTATCCATCTAATTCACTCCTTATTTCTATCCTAAGAAATCATCTGTTGCAGTTTCTACTGAACCAAAGTCATCTTCTGCCTTAGTAAATGCACCACTTAATGATTCTCCATCTTCTAATTTCTGTACATTTCCAAGTCCAGCTGCAACACCTTTGTTACCTGAAGCAGAGAATGCATAAAAATTAATTGTTAATCTTCCGTAACATCCCGAATATACTTCAGTTGCATCTAATACTGGGTGGACATTTTGGTCAACCACTCCTGGTTTATTTTTACTACTTGCATTTAAGAAATAGCAATTAGCATATGCATCATCATCTGGTCTTTCAACATCACCGTCTCTTAGAGGAGTTTTTAGCGTTGCTGGAACTTTGCCACCCCATTTAGTTTTGCCTTGAACCTTAGCTTCCTCAACCGCTTCCTTGATTGCTTTAAGTGTATCAATGTCTGTCTTAGGAATTATTACACTAACTGAAAACTTAGGTTCATTTCCTTCAATTGCATGAGCCTCAAATAAATGTGCATAGCTTAATCTAACCTTTCCTGTAGTTACCTTTGTTCCTGTTCTCATTGCTTTAACGTTTGCCATAATTAATAATCTCCTTCGTATTCTTATTTTTTATTAGATAAATCTTTGTTTGATATCCTATCTTTCGGGTACATACTTTTTTAGTTCTACTTCATTTTCTAACAATATTTTTTTTATTGTTGTTGGGGCATATCCCAACCGCATATGGACTGCTGTGAGTGTTCCGTATTTTTCATAAAGATATAAAATCTTTTCTGTGTCATATACTTTTTTAGCCATTAGGAACCATCTCAAAATCTGCTGTGGCTTTATTGAAAACTTCTCTTTTGTCAGTCTCAACAACTAATACTGGCTTACCTACTGGTTTTTCTATATAATCCCCAACTAGTTCACCAAATCTCTTCTTACCTATTGATTTTTCCATAGCAGATATGCCAAGTATCTCAGCAGGTTTATATACTTTATCTTGAGTGAATTCATCCATCAGAATATCTGATATAGCATCAACATCTGTATACCTTCTATTACTCCTACCTTCAACTAATTTCCATCCAGGATATGCAATACCCGAGACTGCTTGCTCTAAAGCATATTCTTGTACATCTTTGGCCCACTTAGCTAATTCATTGCATTTACCAATGATGTCCGCAATTTCATCTATACTTAATGTTGAACTATCTTGAAATTCATATATTGCTAGTTCCATGTTCTTATCAGCTCTGGCTTTGCAAACTGCGTTAGCTCTACAGAAACCCGAGCTACAATGCTCTCCTGCACAGAAATCTCCCTCACCTTTGAAAGCTAAAGCCGCTGCTGGGGCTAACTTCTCAGAGGCCCAATATAAAAGATCGATCGCTGAGATTTCATCAGTACTGATAGAATCTAATCTAGGTTGTATAATAGTCATTTTTACATTCTTTATATCATATAAGAAACTAAACTCTGATATAGCTCCTAGAGCATAAAGCCGCATTTGAGTATTACCTATAGCACTTACAGGAACGCCCTTACCATACTTAAGGTCAATAATTTCAATCGTTCCATCTGCAATAACAACCATATCCCCAGTACCAAATCCTTCAGGTACCCATTCACTATAATCAAGTCTTTGTTCTAAATTAATAACTGCATCAGGTGTTTTTGCTCTAGCCTCTGAAACTTTCTCCATACAAGTGTTTACATAAATATCTACATAGTCAGGCATGTCCTTTGTAAAAAGTTCATGTGCTTCTATCTTTTTAAACTCTGAATTAAATTTTCTAGTACTTATAAATTTTAATTCTTTCCTAAGTGTTAACTCCCCTAACTCATGGGCCAATGTTCCCTCCTCTGCAGCTTCAGATGTTTTATTTTCAAATTGTAGTTCCAATCTTGCACTAGGCGGGCAAGTCAACCATTTTTTAGCACCACTTGCACTTAATATTGCATGTTGTGCCATTAAATTAGTACCTCGGCTTCCTTATAAACTGCTGCATATTCTTCTTCTTTTAGTTCTGGTAATTTACTAGCACCATGTTTAGCTAATAAGTCCTTAGCCTCTTTCTGCTTACCTGACTTCATAATTGTGCTGAGTCTTTCTCTTATTAATTCCTTAGTTATTTTTGGTTCTCCACCTTTTGTTTTTTCTTTCTGGGCATCATCTTTAGGTGTAATATCATCTTTAATTACTTCCTTTGTATCTTCAGGCTTAATCTTTTCTGCAGGCTTGTCTCCATTTTTTGCACCCTCACCCTTAGCTACTTTCTTAATTTCTACAGATGGGGCTATGTCGCTTACACTAGTAACCCCGCTTGATATAAGACCCTTAGTACCAAATGCACCTATGAAACTTAAAAGTTCCTCGTTTGAATTAAATTCTGCTGTTATTTTCATAATTTATATTTCCTCCTTAGATTTTTTATTTTTTATTATATCTGGACCCATATCATTTATTTCCATTGTTCCATGGCTACTACCAGTCTTAGATTCATATTTAAGTACAAGTTTTCCTCCGGCGCTACCTTCAACATGTTGATCAGTAATAATGGCGCCCTTACTTATAAAATCAATTACTCTTTTAGGTACATATATAAACTCATTATTTTCTGCTGGATATGCTAGCTTTTTCAATCTACTCATCTAATCAAAACCTCCTAAAAACAATTTATTTTCATAAGTTTCAATATCTACTTTTTGAACAATTACTTTAGTAGCATTTTTAACATGCTGCTTAATATTTGAGTACCTTGAAAAATAACCTATTGAGTATGCGCTGTTAGTTGGAACTAAACAACATCCCCTTCTTTCAAGTCCTCTATATCAGTCTTATAAGAATATTCCATATGCTCCTGATAACCTTTGAACATTATGAGTGCTATTCTTCAGCCATCTATATCAACCTCCTTAGATCCAGGTATAGCCATTGTCATTTAGATATTCTTCGAGAGCATCTAACTGTGTCTCTGTTCCAGTAACTGTATAAGTTTCAGTAGCTTTTAATTTGGCTTGTTCTACTACTTTAGAAGGACCTGGTATAATAACTTTAGCTTCGTTCACTCGTGACTCTTCTTTTTTTATAGCGTCTAATCTTTCAGATTCTGCTTCCTCTTCAGCTTTCCATTTGGCCCTATCAGCTTCCCTTCTCTTTTCTAGCTCAATTTGCCTTTCATGGTTAACTCTGTCTGCTTTTTTTTGTGCTACATTATCAGCCTCAAGCTTGATTTTTCTTTCAGCTTTTCTTGCTTCAATCGCTAATCTCTCAGCTTCTGCTTCTTCAGCCACAATCTTAGTTTTTTCAGCATTTTCGTTAATCATTTTAATTAAGCTATTAATGTCTTTACCATCTTCCAATAATCCCAGATACAGATTATTTAGTAGAGTGACACCATATTGCGAATTAGCAAGTTCAACTTTACTTTTAATAAGTTCAATGTTGGCTTCCTCTATATTTTGTTGGGATAATAACAGATCCGCTTGATTGGTTAAATCTATGTTAATAGCTTTTATTTTGGTACCTTTGTTCAGCATTTGCTCTGTAATTACTAACTGACTATAATATTTATATTCCAAGAATCTTTCATCAGTTAAGGTGTCTATGATAGTTTGAATATCTATCCTTTTCTGCTCACGTCTATCAACTTCAAACTTATCAGCTTGTAAAGATATTGGATTGATAACAGTGTCAAACTTATCATTTAACTTCTTACATTGATCCTCAAATTTTGTAATGTCTTCAGTTAATAAGGCTTTAGTTTTTATCCTAAAATCATTTAGAGATTTTTTACCTTTTCTAAGTTCTGTCATGGTCTTCTTACACTCTTTTACTGTGTCCTCAGTAAATACTAAACCATTGTATTTCTTAAGCGTTACATCCAGTTGTGTATCTATCTCAGCATAGTTAAAACTAACCTTAGCCGGTATTATCTGTGTTACCTTTGTTTGTACTTGTAATTCAGCCATTTATATTTCCCCCCTTGTATATGAGTCCGTAGCTTCATCATAACTCCATGTGGTTTCCATCTATTTAGTAGCCTCCTTTAAAACATTAACAATTGTTTTAATTGAGTCATTGATGTAGATATCTGCATCATTAGGCCCATCAATAGATCTTAAATTTGTTAGTACTTCTTCTAGTGATTGTCTGTATTTTTCTTCCACCTATACAACCCCGCTTTCATTTGATATAATGTTACTAAGAATTTTTAACTTTTGGTTGCTTTACAGAGCAGCCTTTTCTTTATTTAATTGTAGAGAACATGATTTATTAATTTTTTTACATGCATTTACACAACGAATATTTTTCTCACAGTACATACAACAAATAGGATTTTTACTATCAACTGGACACTTCCCTACACTACAAATTATCAATTCATCACCTCTTTTATTTAACTCCCCTCATATTCCCTCGAGCTTTATAGAAGTTTGCTTTTTCCAATTTCTTTCAAGCAACTTTTGCATACCCATTTACCTTTAAAATTAACTAGGTTGTTATCGTTCTCGCTGCAGATAATACAATCAGGTGTATATTTTTTAAGAATTATAGTATCACCCTCTGTATATATTTCTAAAGCATCCTTAATCTCTATACCCAAAGTTCTTCTTAATTCTATTGGAATAACTATCCTTCCAAGTTCATCTACTTTTCTTACTATTCCAGTTGATTTCATAATTAATAATCTCCTTTTAATTTGTTTTTTCTAAACCTTTGTTTGTTTTATATTTTTATTGCCCTCTGCTAGAGCTTGTACACCATTGCGGTGTTATGTTGTTAGAATTATTAAGATGTGTTTATTTGACTATGCTTGCTTTGAATAGATAACCTCTGCACCTATTGATAACATTCTTGTGATTCTAGATTTTAATTCTGCTATTTCTCTGTCCCTCAATTCAACTATTTTAATTTCATTTTCTAATTCTTTCTCAAGTTTTTTTCTTTGTAACGGAGAAAATTTTTCAAGTTTAGCACCTTCAAGTTCTGCAATATGTTGTGGTGAAAATCTTATTACTGGCATACCCTTACATGCTGTTAGCGTTCCTTCTCTTCTCCAGTTATCAATTGATGTTTCAGTTACTTGCCATCGTTCAGCTAAATCCTTTTTAGTTAAAAGCCTGTCCATTACTTGCCCTCATTTTTTATACTATCCAATAATTTAAGTAGTAGTTCAGTGTATTCAACATCTTTTTTCATTTGATTTTGTCTCCTCCCATGCTTTTAAAATTAGTAACGGTTCAATATTGAATTTCTTTGAAAGCTTTTCAATTCTTCCTGCATTCATTTTTCCTTTCCCTTTTTCAATGTTGCTGTACTGTTGCCTGCTGATTTCAAGTATTTCAGCTAATTTCATTAATTTTATCCCGGTGTCTAGCCTAAGCTGCTTAAGATCCATTTTCGTTCCCCTCCTTTGCTTCATCCGATACATTTATAATAACTTTAATTTGCCTTTTAGCAAACTCTTATATTTTACTATTTAAACACATTGTCTCATACATACTCTAATAAGCTCGGATTATATCGAATTTAATCACATTTTCTTTTTAGCAAATTTAGTTTGCCTACTTTACATTTATGTAAAATCATATATAATGGTAATTGAGGTGATTGTGTTGACAATAGTTGATAGATTAAAAAAATTTAAAAGTGAATTAGGCTTAGAGAATAATAAAGAAATGGCTACTCTATTAAAAATAGGTGAATCATTTTACAGTTCAATTGAGAGTGGTAAGAAGCCAGTGAGCAAAAACGTTTTACAGAGATTAGTAGTTTTATCTAAGCTTCCTGAGGAATATTGGAAATATGGAATAACTGACGAAGTGGAACTACTAGAAAAAAGAGAAGAGTTTAAATGTTTAAAGGATGCCATAAATCAATTAAGCAATATTGGGTTATTAAAAAGCGATAGTAAAGATTTTAGTTCTTCTGTTGAAGAAGTTTTAATTGCTGCAATGAAAGCAGATGTGACACATATATTAGATAAGCAAAAAATAAAAAAAGAAACTATTAAGGAGGATTAATTTATTTGGAGCATAATATTACTTATAGACAAAAAGACAAAGGTTGGCAATTTATAATAAGTTATAAAGATATTGATAATAAGTGGAAACAGAAAAGCAAGCAAGGTTTTAAAACTAAGAGAGATGCCAAACCTATTGCTGAAAAGATGTTAGAAGATTTAGAGTCTAGCATTAAAAATAATGTAGATGTAGAAGGTGCAAATCAAACCTTTAAGGAAGTCTCTAAAATGTATTTAAAGCATAGCAATTTATATAAGGAATATAATACAGTGAAGGCTTCTGAAAATACCTTTTCTAAATTTAAGTGTCTAAATTCTATTAAAATAAAAGATATACAGAAAATTGATATTCAAGGTGTCGTAGATAAATTAGTTAAAGAAGGTTTAAAGCAAAGTACAATTACATCACATGTAGTAAGGTTAAATACTTTTTTAAAATATGTTAAGGAAGATCTAAATATAATTGTAAGCTTACCGACCGAAAAAATAAAAGTACCTAAGGAAAAAAATAAAACTAATAAAAAAGCACTTACTAAACCAGAACTTGATAAACTTTTAAATGATTTAATAAACAATAAATTTTATATAGTAGCTTTTATAGCTGCCAATACAGGAATAAGGTTAGGTGAAATACTTGGTCTTACTTGGAATGATCTAGACGAAATAAATCTAACATTAGATGTTAATAAGCAATGGAAGGTACTTGAAAAAAATAAACCCTCTACATTTGGCACATTAAAGAGCAAAAATTCATATAGGACAGTACCAATATCAAGTAAAACATTAAATGCATTAAAATTTTACAAAAAAAATAACCCTACTGATTTTAAGAATAGGATAGCACCATTTAACAGTGCAAGCATTTTTAAATATTTAAATCCTAAGTTGAGAGAACTTGCTGATATTAGTCTACATGAGTTAAGACATACTTATGCAACTTTGTTGATAGCGGATGGGATGGATTTTAAAACAGCTGCTAAGTTGTTGGGGCATGATGTTCAAGAAACTTATAGAACCTATTCCCATGTAACAAGTGATATGCTTAAAAATGCTGCTAAAAGAATAGACAAAATTTTTAAGTAATTTTTTTTCACTTTATTTTTGACGAATCTTTTGACGAATGTATCTAAACCCTAGTAAATTCAGTGCTTAACAAACTATATAAGTATCCTGCCTTAAAATGCTCCTAAGCCCTATCGAAAAAGTTAGACCCGCCTTATTGTTTACGTTTACTTGATTAATTCCAGGCATATTATATTCTATTGGATCCTCTATTGTAACTATATTTTTAGTTTTACTATTAATTTCATTTAGTAGTGCATACAATGTTGTTGATTTTCCACTTCCTGTAGGTCCCGCTACTATTATCATTCCATGAGAAAGTTTTAATACACTTTTTAAAAGAAGAACCTTCTCCTTACTAAAACCTAATGAATCCAAATTAATAAATCTTTCTACTTTGTATAAAACCCTTATAACTAACTTCTCGCCATACATTGTAGGCAATGAAGATACCCTAAAGTCGTAATCTATACCATCTATATTTTCTGTCATCTTCCCATCTAGCGGAGTTAATTTTGTAGCTATATCCATATTCGCCATTATCTTTAATCTTGTGCATAAGGATTTATATACATTTTTCGGAATTTTATTTATTTCATTTAATATTCCATCTACTCTCATGCGAATTAAAGCAAAATCCTTAAAAGGCTCTAGATGAATATCACTAGCCTCTGCATTTATGGCCCTCTTTAACAAAGAATTCGTTATCCTTATAACCGGTGAGTTCTCAGCCCCAAATGTAGAAGACTGCTCTTCATTATTTTGTTTGCTTTCTAAAATATATTCTTTTTTCATTTCTTCAACTGCAACATCTACAATTTGTTTCGCATAACAGTTCTCAATGACCTCTGCGATATGACTAGTCAGATCGAAAAAGACCTTAATCTTTTTATTTGTTATAAATCTTAATTCATCAATAACTGTTATTTCGAATGGATTTGAAAAGGCAACATATACCTCATTGTTATTCTCATAAAAGGGTATTAAACTGTACCTAGTAGCGACCTCCTTTGATATTAAATTAAAGACTTCATCCTTTATACATGTAGAATCTAAATCAATATAAGATATACCAAAATTAATCTCTATTACTGAAATAACTTCCTTTAGGTCTATTTTTGTGTCATTCATAATAATTTGCTCTTCGCTACACCTATTTAAAAGTGAAATTTCCTTTACTTCATTATATTGCCTTGTGGTAATAAGTTTTTTATCTAATAATATTTGGAGCAAATTTTTTTTCATGGTAT
The DNA here is from genome assembly GCF_026650985.1 of Clostridium estertheticum. Lineage (GTDB taxonomy): Bacteria > Bacillota > Clostridia > Clostridiales > Clostridiaceae > Clostridium_AD > Clostridium_AD estertheticum_C. Next base: position 572,687 of record NZ_CP086239.1, on the reverse strand, counting down.
TTTACCCTTTCTGATACGTAAAATTTATAAATGTTGTTCTATTTGTAATCATTGTCAATTCTAGAAATTTTATTCACTTGCTCAAAAATAATTTACATAAAAAAACAACTGTACTATTATTACATAGACAGTTGCATATTAGTTATCACATTAAAAATTGTCCTTTAAAAACAGTTTCTGCGGGCCCTTCCATTAAAACCTCACCTTCAACAATCTCAATATTAAGTATTCCACCTGGAACCTGCACTTCGACTTTCCCCTCTGTATACCCTAGTCTATTAGCTGCTACCACCGCCGCACAACTACCAGTACCACACGCAAGAGTCGGCCCTGCACCTCTTTCCCAAGTCTTAACTCTTATCCTGTTTTTGTCCACTACTTCACAAAAGTTTACATTTGTTTTCTGTGGAAATAGACTGTTATTCTCAATAACTTTCCCCTCACAAACTTCATAATCTTCAAGTTTTCCGAAAACAACAGTATGTGGAACACCCATAAGTAATGACGTAATATAATAGTCCTTATTGTTAGTATCTAACTTCTTATTTATTATTTCGATAGATGATAAAGCTGGAATGCTTATAGGATTAAAATTATAATTCCCCATATTTATAATAACACCTATGAACTCTCCATCTTTAACACAAATACTTGCGAGCTTTACTCCATCACCAGTCTCAATTTTTATGTTCTCACCTAATACATATTTTTTTTCAAATATATATTTAGCAAAACACCTAATACCATTTCCACACATAGAAGCATAAGAACCATCAGCATTCATAATTATCATCTGAATATCTGCTATAGTACTTTTTCTAACCACTAAAATTCCATCAGCACCTATTCCATAATGCCTATCACAAAGTTTTTTAGCAAGTACCCCTAGATCATTATATTTTTCCTCTAAATCTTCAATAACAATAAAATCATTTCCTGTTCCCTGCATTTTAGTAAAATTTATAATTTCCATATAACTCCTCCTTTTTACATTCGTATACCGTGACTTTTCATTAATTTTCTTTAATGGTATACTATTATTAGTAATATATTTCATATTCCGCTGAATACATAAAGATTATCTAAAAGATACTATATTATATATAATAGTATATAATATAATGTATTATTTAAAAAGCATAAATAAAATTTATAATGATAAAACAAACTGAAAGGATGATATATATGGCATTGGATGGAATTTTTTTATCTAGCCTCATTGAGGAAATTAAAGATGTAATCATAGATTGTAGAGTTGATAAAGTAACCCAACCAGAGAAAGACGAAATCATACTAAGTTTCAAGAAAAACAGAAAAATACATAAGTTACTAATAAGTTCAGGAGCTAATTATCCTAGAATTCACTTTACAGACTTTAACCTAGAAAACCCAAAACAAGCCCCTATATTTTGCATGGTTCTAAGAAAATATTTAAATACAGCCACTGTCTTAGATGTTAGACAACTAAATTCGGATAGGTTGCTAGTTATTGACTTTAAGAGCAGTGATGAATTAGGTTTTGATAGTATGTACTCATTAATAATTGAAATAATGGGTAGACATAGTAACATAAGCCTAGTTCGTACGCGAGATAATATAATTATGGATAGCATTAAACATGTTGGCGCAGATGTCAACAGTTTCCGTGTTTTATATACCGGTGTCGAATACATCTACCCACCAGCTTCCACAAAATTAGATGCTTTTAATTTTGAATATGATGAATTCTATAAGTATATAACTACAAATGATATCCAATTTACTGAGAAATTTTTCACAGGTACTTTCACAGGCGTAAGCTCAAACCTTTCCTCCGAACTTGTGTATAGATACCTCACTAAAAATGCAGATTTCAACTTAGAAAACGCTAAAAATATATATAATTTCACAACAGACCTTTTTAAAAACATGCATGAAAATAAATTTTTAGCAGCTTATGCTAAGAAAGGTGTCCTTAAAGATTTTCACTCTGTTGAGCTTACCTCATTAAAAGATTGTGAGCTAGAACAATATGATTCACCCTCTAAACTTATAGAGACTTTTTATTTCCGTAAAGATAAACATGATAGGTTAAACGCTAAAAGTTCTAATCTTCAAAAAATAGTTAATACCAATATTAGTCGTTGTGATAAAAAAATGAGAATACTTAACGCAACTTTGAAAGACTGTTCCACTAAAGGTACTTATAAATTACACGGTGAACTCCTAACTGCAAATATATACTCACTTAAAAAGGGCGATAAATTTGCAAATCTTGTGAATTATTACAGCGACAATGGTGAATATATTAAAATCAAACTTGATGAACATAAAACTCCATCACAAAATGTCCAATACTATTACAAAAAATATAATAAATTTAAAATAGGTGAGGAAATGGCCTTAATTCAAATGGATCTTACCGAAAATGAATTAAAATATCTTCATTCCGTGCTTACCAATATATTAAATGTAGATAACTATAGTGGAATAGAAGATATTAAAAATGAACTAGTAGAAACTGAGTATATTAAAATAAAAAAACACGGTAAAACTAAAAAAGTAAAACCAACTAAACCAAGGCACTTTCTATCAAGTGATGGCATTGATATTTATGTTGGTCGGAATAATATTCAAAATGATCTTTTAACTTTAAAGTTTGCCAATAAAAATGACATGTGGCTCCACACAAAGGATATACCTGGTTCCCATGTTATTATTAAAAACATTGGTGATATCCCAGCAAATACTCTACTTGAAGCAGGTAACTTATCAGCATTTTATAGTAAGTCCCAGAATTCATCTAGTGTGCCAGTAGATTATACACAGGTTAGAAATGTAAAGAAACCTTCAGGAGCAAAACCGGGAATGGTTATTTACACAACAAATAAAACTATATATGTAACTCCTGTTGAAAGTACCCTAGAAAGAATAGAATAGAGTGGAGTACATCTGTATGAAAATTCTCCAGGACGTGACTTGCAATAAAAATTCAAAACGTGAAATTTAATTAACGAATTCTAATCTTTTTCCAATATAAAATTCTCTAACACTCACATTCGCCTTCCTGGCTCAGGTTCGCTAGCCTGCCGTCCTAGCAGGCTTACGAGAATTTTATATTAAAAAAGAAGAATTAATAAATTTAATTTCAATGTTTTTTCATTTCTTATTGCTATCCACTTCGAAGAATTCTCATACTATTATGTAGTTCCATAATATATATCTAAAAGCAATGGCTGATAAACAGATAATAGACTCCAATAATCACCACAAAAAAATCTTTTAGCCGGTAGGCTGCGTATGTAGTAACTAACATCGATTGATGTTGTGCTCCATTCATAATATCAATATACGTTTAATATCGAAACCCATATCAAATGATATGGGTTTTCTTACTATGATATATAAGAAAGATTTGAAGAGACAATTTGTCTTATAAAGTCGATAATTTTAAAATAAACCCTTATTTTCAATTTCTACTATCCATGTAAAATTTACGATATGCTCACTATGAATCTTACAACCTAAAACTCTAATATATTTTTCTAATTCTTCTATATTGGTATAATATTTATTTTCAATTACACTCGATAAATCTTCTCTACCTTTACTACATAGGTTCTTTATGCATTTTTTTCTTTCATTATCATCGGCAAACATAAAATCCACAATAATAATTTTACCATCATTTTTTAAATATCCTAACATGTATTTAATTGCTTCTTTCTTTTCATTATCATTTAGGCTATGGAAAGCATATGTTGTTACAACAACATCAACATCGTTTTTTCTAAAAGGCTCATCTAGAAAATTCCCTAATTTAAATTTCATCTTATTATATTTATTTTTAGCAAATAAGATCATTTCCATACTTTGGTCGATTCCTGTTATATCCATTCTTTCACTTAATTCACCGCATAGATTACCTGTTCCACATCCTATGTCAATAACACTTACAGCCTTATATTTAATTATCCTACTTCTTACATCAAATAAAATCTCATCATACTTTTCAAATAACCCTAATTCATCATTTGATTGATCTCTAACCATTTCTTGAAATTTTGTTGCCCTATTATTAAATCCCAAACTACTTATACCTCCATTTCCAAGTATATATTACTTTATTAATCTTTCCATTGTATTCCCCATGCTTTCTACAATAACAAATCTACCATTAAATATATTATAACTATAATTCTAGCATAAATTTAATCTTAATTACCGTTATAAAATACCAGTACTACATAACATGTTTGAATAGTTATTCTACAAATATCTCTATAATCCTTTAACAATATTATTTAAAATACAAAACTTAATTCTTCCCCATTTTGAGGTATAATCACATTAGTATTAATATTATTGATATTAATATAATTAATTAAATCTTTTCTTGATAATCTGCAATGGTTCCATGCTTCCATGTGTACAGCAACAACCTTTAGATTTGAATATCTAAGACATAATGCATATATATCTTTGGTTGTCATAGTAATAGGCTCTCCATGATCAAATTGTGCTCCACCACAATTGCAAACAACAATATCAGGCCTGAATTTATCTATTGAATCTTCAACTTCTTTACACCAGACTGTATCTCCTGCTATATAAACAGTAGGCTCTCCAAAACAGGTCATAACAAACCCTGATACTGGTGCCATTTTTATAGCAAGTTCATCATGTCCATGTTTTCCATTTGTACGATTAAAAATAATATCATTCCAAATAAAAGTGGTATCGATAGGATGTACATCAATAAATCCATAAGATTGTAATTTTATCTCATCCTTAGGTTGGCAAAATACAGGAATATTTTTAGAAAGTAATTTTGCTGCTACCACGTCGAAGTGATCTCTATGAGTATGAGTAACAATTATAGCATCACAATTAGTAATGTTATCAATATCTATAGGCAATTCAACTAATGGATTATAGTTTTGGTTTGGCACATTTTCAATAGGAACCATAGAGCCTGCTTCACTTAATACAGGGTCTACAAGTATTCTTTTATTATTTACTGATACTATTAAGGTGGCATGACGAATTAGCTGAATCTTCAATGTATATCCCTCCAATTATTTATGATATACTTATTATATAATAGATATTACTTGATTAGATAAATCATAAGAGTCAAAATGATCCCATCATGAAAGGATTTGTGTAATTATGCTTGACCAAACAGACACTCAAATTTTAAGTCTTCTTACAAAAAACTCACGAATGCAATGGCAAGAAATTGGTGAAGAAGTTCATTTAACTGGACAAGCAGTTAAAAACAGAATAAGCAAAATGGAAAAATCAGGTGTTATTAAAGGTTATACTGTAAACATCAATTCTGAAATGCTCGGTAAAAATCTAACCGCTTTTATAACTGTTTTTATGAAAACAACTGACCATTTATCATTTAAAAAATATATAAATAATAATTCATTAGTAACGCAGGCTCACAGAATAAGCGGAGATGGTTGCTACATACTACAATTAACAGCCTCTACTCAAACTGAAATTGTAGATTTCTTAGATGAAATTTTAAAATATGGAAACTATAAATTAAATTTATCAATACAAAATATAAAATAGAAATATTGCGACTTATTTTTAGAAAGATATATAATTATCTTTCTAATTCATTCACCGAAATATAAACCGAAAGATAAGACAAGGGATCTACTATACATAACTCCCTTGTCTTATCTTTATTGAAAATTCACAAAACCCGTTAAACATGGGGATAGCGACTCCTTGTCCCTTGACCTTCCACAGCATATACATAGTAGTATGACTTTCTGCGGAAGTGACTTGAAAAAAGAAGAGCAGAAAGAATTGAAATTCAATTTAGAAATTCTTGTTTTGTAATTGAAAAATTCTCGTGAGCCTGACAGGAAGTCAGGCTAGCGAACCCACAGGACAACCAGGGTGAGCGCCAGAGAATTTTTCATTTACAAAATACTAGAATTTCTTAATTGAATTTCACATTTCAAGCTCTTATTTCAAGTCACGTAGGAGAAAGTCTATATTTCTCTAGTCTTCCTTCTTTTTCCTAGGTATTTCTTTTATATATTGGTAATAGTAACATAACAATCTTCCATTATATAATTTTCTGTTTTTATCTGATTTCTTTCCAAAATCCTTTTGAAAATCACGATTAGCTGTTATAACAAAACAAGACCATTCATTTAAGCTTGAATACATAACACCAAGATCAATATGAAGTCTCTTTACTTCCTCAACCTCGCCTAGTCTCTCTCCATATGGTGGATTTGTTATTATAACTCCATACTTTTGCCTTGAGGCAAACTCTTGCATTGGTATTTTCTGAAATTTTATAAATTCCTTAACACCAGCTTTTTCTGCATTATCTATTGCTGTCTTAATTAATCTTCCATCAATATCTGAAGCTAGTATTTCAACAGGATTAGGATTTATAGTTCGTTTTGCACCTTCACGAACTTGCTCCCAAATGTCCTTATCCATACTTGGCCAAGTCTCAGATACAAATTCTCTATTTACCCCTGGTGCCATATTTTTTGCTATAAGAGCCGCTTCTATTGCGATGGTTCCTGAACCACAAAGTGGATCAGCGAGTACTCTCGTACTATCCCATTTACTTATTAAAACAAGAGCAGCAGCTAATGTCTCCTTGAGTGGTGCCTCACCAGCATATTCTCTATACCCTCTCTTATGTAATCCCACACCTGAAGTATCTATTGATAAAGTTACAACATCTCTTAAAACTGAAACCTCGATCTTATAGACCGGTCCCTCTTCTGTAAACCATTCTTTATTATATTTTTTCTTCATAGATTCTACTACTGCCTTTTTTACTATACTCTGACAATCTGGAACACTATGTAGTTGTGATTTTACAGATTTACCTACAATATGCATTTTCCCATCTTCTGGTATTAAATTACCCCATTCAACAGCTTTTGTACCTTGAAATAATTCCTCAAAAGACAATGCATTAAATTCAGCCATTTTTATAAAAAGTCTTTCTGCAGTTCTTAACCAAATATTGCATATAGCAATATCCATTTCATCGCCTTCAAACATGACTCTTCCATTTTCAACTATTAAATCCTCGTACCCTAGTGCCTTTAGTTCTTTAGCTGTAACTGCTTCTAACCCGAAGGTTGTAGTTGCTATTAAAGTATATGTCATATATTATCTCTCCCATTTCTTCTTTTCCTTAGGAATATTTAAATAAATAGTATAATAAGTTTTTATTTATTTGAATGTCCCTTTTAACTTATATCACTCATATAATAATATCTCTATTTGCTATTATTGTCTATAATTTTTAAATTAGCTGTACTTTTGAAAAACAAAAGTGCCAGAACTAGTCTGACACTACATATTATGATTTTATTAATTAAGACCTTATTAATTCTCCCCTGATTTGCTTGTCTGAGGTAAAACTAAATTTAATACTATACCCACTAAAGTTGCAAGTGCAACCCCTGCGATTTGTACTTGTGCACCTGCTAAATGGAAATTAATTCCACCACCGCCTACTCCTAAAACTATTATTACTGAAGAGATAATAAGGTTTCTCTTTTTACTAAAATCAACTTTATCCTCAACAAAAATTCTAAAACCAGAAGATGCGATTATTCCAAATAACATTACACTTACTCCCCCAATTACAGGTAATGGAATATTACCTATAACTACAGACACAGGTCCTATAAATGATAATACAATTGCAATAATTGCAGCTCCACCAATTACCCAAACACTATAAACCTTTGTGATTGCCATAACTCCTATGTTCTCACCGTAAGTCGTATTAGGAGGGCCTCCAACAAAGCCTGCAAACATTGTAGCAATACCATCTCCAAGTATTGATCTATGAAGTCCTGGATCTTTTGTAAAATCTCGACCGCAAACATTACTTGTAACATATACATGTCCAATATGTTCAGCAAGTGTTACAAAAGCTATTGGAGCCATAAGCATAATAGCATTTATGTTAAATGTCGGCAAAACAAAACTTGGCAATTTAATAAATTTTGCTGATGATATTTCCATTAAAACTTCATGAGGAATTACCCCTAATAATATTGACAATATATATCCAACTACCATTGCAATTAAAATAGGTACTACTCCGAAAAAGCCCTTGAAATACATAGTACCCACTATTGCTACGCCTAAAGTTGTCATTGATATAAATATCCATGTAGCTCTAGCTACGCCTTTAAGCCCAGGATCTGTAAATGTTGAATTTAAACCTGACCAATTTATTGCACCACTTGCAAGGCTTAGGCCTATTACAATTACAACAGAAGCTACAACAACTGGAGGTAACATTCTATCTAACCATTTAATACCTATAAGCTTAATAATTAAAGCTACAACTACATATACAAGCCCTGCAGCAATAATTCCAGATAGCATTGAACTTTGTCCATATGCCTTTGTAGCAACACTCATAGGTCCTATAAAAGCAAATGATGAACCTACATATGCCGGAAGCCTAGCTTTTGTACATAATATATATAGTAGCGTTCCTACACCACTACAAAATAGGGCAATTGAGGGACTAAGACCTGTAAGCATTGGTACAAGTATAGTTGCCCCCACCATAGCAAATAAGTGCTGGAAACTTAATGGGAGAGTCTTTAAAATAGGTAACTTTTCATCAACATCTATAAAATCTTTCATTAGTTAGTTCCTCCTTTTAGTCTCGCTGGACTATATTAAAAGATCAGTCATCACCTGAGGTGCCGTTTGTTTACTTAAGCTACAGTTCGTATATACTCACTGAATCATTTTCATCAGTTTCTAAAAGTTCAACGGAAATCATCTCTTTACTCGAAGTAGGTATATTTTTACCTACATAATCTGCTCTTATAGGTAGCTCCCTATGTCCTCTATCTACTAAAACAGCTAATTGTATCATTTGAGGTCTACCATTATCTATTATGGCATCTATTGCAGCTCTAGCAGTCCTTCCAGTATAAAGTACATCGTCTACTAAAATTACTTTCTTCCCTCTTACATCTATGCCCAAATTCACATTATTTAATACTGGCTGGTCATCTAAAGTTGTAAGATCATCTCTATATAATGTAATATCAACAGAACTTACTGGAACCTTAACTCCCTCAAACTGTTCTATTAAAAAAGCAATTCTTTGTGCAATTGGTACCCCACGTCTCTTTATTCCCACTAGTATAATGTTTTCTGTGCCCTTGTTTTTTTCAGTAATCTCATGTGCAACTCTTGTTAATGTTCGATTTATAGCTTTTTCATCTAATAACACTGACTTAAATTCCATAATTTCGCCTCCTATCAAATATATATTTATACGGAATTAATATAAAAAAAAGCCCCTACCAAAAGGTAAAGGCATACTATACTTGCATAATAGTATTACTATCTTTATCCTTATGCTCTCTCTGGAACATTTAAAGGGATAGGTATTATATTAAAAAAAACAATACACATAATATGTGATATTGCACTTCCAATATAATATCACATGTCATATACTATTTCAACTGTTTCTTAACTTAGTTATTAACTTTTCAAAATAAGTTGGGATAGGTGAATCAAATTCCATGTATTTATTAGTAGTTGGATGTATAAATCCAAGCCTTTTTGCATGCAGAACCTGCCCTTTTAAATTAAATTTCTGCTTTTTGAACCCATATATCAAATCACCAACTAAAGGATGTCCTATCTTTGCCATATGTACTCTTATTTGATGAGTTCGCCCTGTTTCTAAATTGCATTCTACTAATGTATAACCTTCAAATCTTTCAATTACTTTATAATGAGTTACTGCTTTTTTACCACTCTCAACTATCGCCATTTTTATCCTATCTTTTGAATGTCTTCCGATAGGCGCATCAACCATACCTTCATCATCTTTAATAAGACCTTCTACAAGCGCTAAATAACTTCTTGTCATTGAATGATCTTTAAGTTGCGCTGCAAGAGAGTTATGTGCATTGTCATTTTTAGCTACTACTAAGGCCCCAGATGTGTCCTTATCGATTCTATGTACTATGCCTGGTCTAAGAACACCATTTATACCTGATAGGTCTGTACAATGATTTAAGAGTGCATTAACCAATGTACCTGTATAGTTTCCTGGTGCTGGGTGAACCACCATGTCTTGAGGTTTATTAATCACAATTACGTCACTATCTTCATATATAACGTCCAAAGGTATATCTTCTGCTTTTACGTTTAACTCAATAGGATCTGGAATAGATAAATCAATCGTGTCGTTTAATTTCAATTTAAAATTACTTTTTCGACATTTTCCATTCACAGTAGCATTTTCCTTTTCAATTATTCCTTGAATGTATGACCTTGATTTATCCTCAAATTCATTAGCAATAAATACATCAAGCCTCATACCAACCGAGTTTTCTTCAACTTTAAAATCATAATTTTCCATCTATACCTCTTCCTTTACTATTGAAATTGCCAAAACCAATGTTCCCACAACAACTAACATATCTGCTACGTTAAATGTTGGAAAAGAGTAAACCTCTTTATAATGAATTAAAATAAAATCTACTACATACTTATAAAACAGTCTATCATATAAATTTCCAAGTGCTCCACTTATAATGAGCGCAAAACTTATTCTAAGAAATTTTGATTTTGGCTTATACTTAATAATATAATATATCATGCCCAATATAACAAGTAATGTAACTAATGCAAGCAATATTAATTTGTTCTGAAGTATTCCAAAAGCGGCTCCCCTATTCTCTAAATATTCCAATTTAAAGAAATCTTTAATTAATATAACTCCATTATTATCTTTCAAAGCAGTGAGCGCCCAAGCTTTAGTTAATCTGTCCAATATTAGGCCTAAAAAAATAATTAATACTTCCATACCCTTCCCCCTATTAATACAAAAGAAAGTATATATTGCTCTAAATTAATTATTTTAAAATTATAAGCAATATATACTCTTTTATTTTTTCTAATTAGATATACTGCTAATCTGGTAGCTGATTTTTATATTGTTGATTACTTATTTTCTCTATAGGCTCAACATAACCTTCCTCATCATCAAATTCGATTATGTCATCTAATTTATTATTAAAACGTTCTACGTCCTGATAAGTATCTTCTTCATCAACACCTACCTCGCCTTTATTGCTATATTTAAAAAATGATCCAAGTATATCTTCCTCAACACATCTATTGTTTTGCTCTGCTGGTTTTTTATTACCACTAGATTTTTCACATGACACACAATTAGTAGCATATGGTATAAATTCTAATCTTTCTGGATCAATATCAACTCCACAACTTTTGCATTTTCCATAAGTATGGTCATCAATGCTCTTTAAAGCATCTTCAATTTTATTTAATACCAATATCTCATTTCCTTTTAACGCAAGTCCCTTTTCCTTATCAAACAATTCGGTGGCAATATCAGATGGATGGTTGTCATAAAACGACAATTCAGTTGCCATTTCACTATTAGAATCTATAACTCCATTCTGTCTCATTAATTTAATAAGATCAAGTACCCGTGACTGTTCATTTATCAATTTGTTTTTAAAATATTGCATTTTATTCTTTTCCATGATAACAACTCCTCTAGTTTTAATATAGTAGTAATATTAAAAAACTAAAACTTCTATATGCTTATGTTTTCTCATGGGAAGAATTTTATTACACTTATTTAATAATATTTATATTTTTTTACCACTTATAAGGATTGGTTTCTAAATTAGTTTCAACATATTATTTAAAATATTTGTAGAATTTTTAACTGCAATATCTTTGAATTTTTCATATTCCATTTGGGCCCCGTTACTTGCATTGTCGGATATAGATCTAATAACAATAAATGGGGTTTCATTTAAATAACATACCTGAGCAATGCTTGCCCCTTCCATTTCACATGCCAAACATTCAAATTCAGAATTTAACCACTTTATCTTATCAATATTTGCAATAAATTGGTCACCTGATACGATTCTTCCAGTAAAATGATTATGACCTTTTATATTTTTACATGATTCTTCTGCAAATTTGATTAAAGAAGCATCACATTTAAACTCAAAAGTGTCTAACCTTGGAATTTGTCCTATCCTATCACCAAATATAGTTGTATCTATATCATGTTGTACTAAATTATTTGCGATCACAATGTCTCCTGGATATATGTTTTCGACCGTTCCACCTGCAATACCAACATTTATAATGTAATCAACATTAAAATCATCAATTAATATTTGAGCACAAATTGCTGCATTAACTTTACCTATACCACTAGTTACTACAACAACATTTTTATTATGTAAACTTCCAAGACTAAATTCCATTTTAGCCTTAACTTCTTTCCGCTTAAACTCCATATCCCTAATTAAAAATTGAACCTCTTCCTGCATTGCCCCAATAATACCTATATTCATTTTTATATTCCTCCTTATTTTATAAATAACTAAAATTTAGTTATTTTATCCCATTTTATACATTACATGTTTGCTACATAAAAAATCTCACCCGATGAGTGAGATTTTTTATGTTTTTACCCTTTAGCAAAAAAACTTTTTATTTGTTCCATTTCGCCGTTTTCATGAAAATCTTTTTCCTCAATATTTTTGAGTGTTAAATTGGAACATTCAGAATCAATAGCGGCTTCATCATCTATTCTATCATCATGAGTAACATTTCCTATGTTATAATTTTTAAGGTAATCGTTTTCGAGTCCTTCAAACATCTCAAGTTGACAATTCATGAAACTTCTGAATTTAGTCCTAAATTTTGCAAATTCCTGTTTAACTTTTTCATATTCATCATTTACCTTAAGTACATCATCATGAGCCTTATTTAGCATCCTTTGAGAAGCATCGTTTGCATTTCTAATAATCAATTCAGCTTCCTTTTGAGCAGAAACCCTTGCTTGTTCTGCTGCATTTTGGGCTAATACTAAAGTATTTTGAATTGTTGCTTCTATCTTAACATGATGATCTAACTTCTCTTCTAAAAAACTTATCTTCTCTTTAAGCGTAGAATTTTCTTTATATGCCATTTCATATTCATCAGATACTGTTTCTAAAAAATCATCAACCTCTTCTGAGTTGTATCCTCTTATAACCTTTTTAAATTCTTTATTGTTAATATCCATAGATGTTATTCTCATTCTTTCCCCCCTATGCCTATATGTACTTCTTTATTACAACTTTCAAGCGGCCTTTTTGTGTATTTCCTACAACCTCTACCACCTTAAATTTCCCATATCCTCTAATTGTTAATGTATCATTGTTTTCAATAACTTTATCTTTTTTTAAACAATTAAAATAATTAACCAGTATTTTGCCTGAAGATATTAGTTCAACTGAACCATTTCTAGAAATATTACATACAGCTGAAACTAAACCATCTAACCTAAATGACGTAGTTATAATAACTTTTTCCTCAAATTTTCTTTCTGGAAGAGCCTGTGATATATAATCATACTCAATGACATCGCAAGGGCAATTCTTTATTGTATTTAAATTATTAATTATGAAATTGCTAATATCACTGCAAACCGGGGCATAACATACAGAATCTTGAATTATTAAATCACCCAATTTTTCTCTTTTAATGCCTAGTGACATTATTGCCCCTAAATAATCCTTATGATCAACCTTCGCAAATTTAGATTTATTTTTTATTTTAAGTAAAACTATAGGATACTCTATAGGAGTCTCACCGGTCGAAAATGATAACATTCTCCTATCTGCATCTTTAAATATTCCATTTGTAAATGGTTTTATTTCATAATCCTCACTTATAGCAAGAATTTGATGCCATATAGCTGGAGGTAAAAAATCATTAGTAAATATGACTTGATTTGTCTTTTCAGCTATTTGTATTTTATTAAATATGTTAGAAATTAAATTCTTATCTTCACAATTTATACTATTTAAAAAATATTTTTTATCCATCTGTGTTTAACCTTATAACAATAGTGTAAATAAAGCATACACTATTTGCTTTAAGATCATTATAATACCAAGCGCTATTATTGGAGAAAAATCTATCATCATATTACCAAAATATCTATTTTGAATCTTTCTACCAGGTTCTAGCAAAGGATTAGTTATTTTATGTAAAATTTCAGTGTACTGATTTGAGCGCCCAGCATAAACCCAAGACAAAACCACTTCAATAAGAATTGCATACTCTAACACCTTAAAAAACATATTAATTACATTATACAAATACAAATTTTATAACCTCCTGATTTTTCCAAATATAGACAACAATATTTTATTGTGTCTTAGAGATTTCTTCATTTTTTTGATACATATTTTTACTTATTCCAATTAAAGATTCCCTTTGAACTTAGTTCGTTTTTCAATTCATTATTAACTTCTATATTTGATGGTGAAATTATATATACTCCTTTTTCTACCTGCTGAAGATCCCCACCTAAAGCGTAACATACTCCACCGACAAAATCTAATAATCTTTGGCCAGTTTTTGGTTCAAGTGCAGTTGTATTTATCACAATTATCTTTCTAGCCTTTAAGTTGTCACTAATCACTGTTGCTTCATCAAAATCATCTGGTTTTATGATTACTACCTTTGTAGATGTTGATGTATGAATATTCACTACTTTACTCTGTTTCTTGTTTGCACTCATCAATGATTCAATGTCTACATTTTCATCTTCATTATCTATTTCTTGAACCTCATCCTCTTCTTCCTCTGCCATGCCCAAAAAACCCATAACTTTATTAATCACTTTACTTGCCATTTTATATTACCTCCAGTTTTTTATAATCTCTTTTCCCAAATATTTTTGTGCCAAGTCTTATCATATTAGCACCCTGTTCTAACGCAATCGGAAAATCTTTGCTCATCCCTAAAGATAAAAACTCCATTGAAACATTTTTGTATTTATAAGTCTTTAGATTATCAAAAATAGCCTTCATCTTCGCAAAATATTTTCTAGAGCTTTCATCGTCACCAATTGGAATTGTAGCCATAAGCCCTTTGACTTTTACATTATTACATTCTTCACAAACCTTTATTAGATCATTCATTTCCTCAGGAGCAACGCCTGTCTTCGCGATTTCGTTTCCAATATTTATTTGAATTAAAACATTTGCTATTTCATTCTTTGTTGCATAACGTTTTTCAATTTCTTTAAGTAAATGTATGCTATCTAAAGAATGTATAAGATGAACTTTTCCAACTATATATTTCACCTTATTCGTCTGCAAATGTCCTATAAAGTGCCATCTACTGTCTTTCCCTATATTATCGTATTTTTCAAGAAATTCTTGAACTTTGTTCTCTCCAAAATCTCTAGCCCCAGATTCATAAGCCTCTTTTATCTCACTAATTTGCCTAGTCTTAGAAACACATATTAGTGTTACGTTTTCTGGGATTACACTCTTTATTTTATTATAAACTTCACCAATTGACAACTATCCGTCCCTCCTTAGTTTTTTAGGGCACAAAACAATTATTAATTACCCTATCCCATTTCTGTATTAATTCTTCATTAAACAGGAAAATCCTTTAAGATTCGTATATTTAATATTATTTATTCACTAAACTCATGTACTTATAAATAAACTCACCATTATATGCTAATATCTTTATATCATCTGACTTAGCAATACTAATTTTAACATCGCTTTTTTGGAGTAATGATGTATGTGTTTGCTCTAAAGTTAAATAATTATACATTATATCTTTGTTTCCAATGGCACTAATATAAAATGGAGTTACTATCTTGACACCATTTAAATCAATATTAGAACCGGCACATAATCCCCAATTATTATAAATAACTCTTATTCCATTTACCGATATTGCTTCCGCCCCTGCATTTCTAAGATCATTTATTACTTGAACAATATCAGAATCATGAATTAACTGATTCATAGTAACATTCTTATCAAAACTATCTACTCCATCCTCTAGTGTAATTTTAACCCCTTGACCGTAAACATCACTATTTCCAATTATTAAGTTATTGTCAATAACTTCCTTTTTAATTTCTTTTGAAACCTGAAGTGTCTTTTCATCACCAGTATCATATTTTTTAAGCTTCACACTCGTACTATAGTATTGCTCTTTTAAACTGTTTAATTCTGAATATAATTTAGTTCTCTCATTATAGGCTTGATCATACTGTTTTACATCCAAAAAATTACTTTTCCCTTTAAATCCAATGTTCATTGATATAAGAATTCCTATGATTATCGAAGCAATAAAAACAAATATGGTAGCTTCATTATTTTTCATTTAATCACCTCATGAGTGGGATTTAGCTTTGTCAATTAAAAGTCGTCTAATAATTGCAAAGTTATCAAATATCCGACCTCCGAATACAATAATAGCAGCCAAATAAATTGGTATTCCTAATTTATCACCTAAATAAACCATTGCTACAGCTAGAGCAGCATTCCCGAAGAATCCTGACACAAAAATATCCGCACGGAAATTATGAGACATTGAACCTCTTAATGCACCAAAGACAGAATCTAAACACGCAAAAATTGCTACTGAAATATATGGAGAAAATTTAACTGGAATATTAACATTCCATACAATTCCTAATATTACACCTATAAGTAATCCTACAAAAGCAACCATTTAATCACCTCTACTTCTTTTCTATTGGTTTCGCAAACTCAAATTTATATGTTCTATTTGATTTTGTAATTACAACCTTATTTGATTTTTCCATCGTTATATCACAAGTCTGGCTAAGGGTTTGTGGAATTGCTCCTGGGAAACTGATAGCACTTTCCAATATGTCACTTTTACCAATTGCTTTAATAGTTATTCTTTTACTATAAGAAACTCTTTCATCATTTATAATAATCGCATTTCCAGCATTTCTTATACCACTACGAGAAGTTAGTCTAATATCATTGATAGAAATTGCTTCTGCATCTGCAGCATTTAATTCATTTACTATATGAACTAAATCTGTATCATTTATTTTTTGATCATCAGAATTACTTCCAAAAATGCTAGTTTTAGGAGTTATATAAATTGTCATACCTTCACCTTTCACATCGGTATCTCCAGTTAGTATTCTCGTCTCAACTAATTCTTTGTTTAACAATTCACTTGCCGCATCTTTACCCCCTGCAGCAGTTTCATACTCTTTTGTTTTAGTATCTAAATCATCAATTTTTTTCTGCATCTCTATCTTACTCTTTTTTAATTGTTCATTTTCAGTTATAATTTCAGGTGTATTTTTATTTGTATCTGATGTTGATGCTGAATTTTGTTTGCTTATCATTTTAAATTGGTAAGTTATCATAAATCCTAATAATACACATATAATACCAATGGATATTTGAGATATAAACTTCTTCATAAACTTCCTCCTTACTACTCTCCGGGGGAGATACCTTCTTACTTCTTTGGTCCTACATAAATCGCTGGATTTCCTGTAAAACTTACATCTACATACCCCTTTGCATTCTCATATTGAGGTTGCGTAATAATATTTATCGCCTTATTAAATTTGTTTTTTAAATCTAGTGTTGTTCCAAATTTAATATACATATTTCCATATAAAATCTTAATATCTAACACGTTGTTTACATCTAGCGCCATTATCTTACTTGATTTACTAGTTTTTCTATAACTCTCGATGATACTAGCCATTGAAACTAGAGTATCAATTTTTCGATCGCTCTTCTCTCCAATTAAACTACCTACTTGGGCTTTTTCATAATCAAATCCAATTAGATTTACTAATTTCATACCTTTAATATCTGATTTTTTTTGAAGCAGGTTTCCTTTGTTATCTATAATGTAAAAATTATTATTTACTTTTCCATAAAACATAGCTACTTTTTCATTTATTTCTATAATAATCTTGTTTGGAAAAACTTTTTTAACTTCTACACTTAGAATGTATGGATTTTCCATAATTTGTTTCTTACTATTACTAAAACCATCATATAAGATATTACTACCTAAATGAGTTTTGACTATATCATTAATTTCAGTTTTAGATGCATTCGCATTTCCTATTATTTCAATATTTTTAATATCAAAATAAGGCAATTTCATGCATAATGTAATAAGCGTTGTTACCATAATTATTACTAATAAAATTAAGCCCCTTACTTTTTTCCGTTTTTTCCTTTTATGTAATAATTTTTCTTTATTTTCTATAATGTAATTCCCTTTTTCAAGATTATTACTTTTCTTTCTCATTCACTTCCTCGCATTCCTTAACAAATTTACAAATTTATATATTAAAACACACCATTAAAATTTGTATATTGTAAAATAGATCCAGATTTAATTTACACAATATTATTTAAAACTAGTCTCATATATATAATAACACTTAACTTAACTATTTTCATCTGAATTTCAACCTATTTTTAGTATTTATAATATTAATTTTCTTTACCTGCACTAGAACAAATAATAACCGAAATATACGAGCCATTAGACTTATTATTTATTTAAAATCATACCCATTAATTGTAATTTAAAATACAGAAAAGGCAATGCCGTTACGCATGCCTTTTCTAATTTTTATTTTCAGTTTGCCTTGAAATATTCAAAAGTATTCCCATTGCAACCATATTAAAAACCAGAGCTGATCCACCATAACTTATAAATGGTAATGGCACGCCAGTTACTGGCATCGACCCCGTAACTACAGCAATATTAATTACTGCCTGTATTGCTATAACTGATGTAATTCCAATACCAAGTATGGTTCCGTACATATCTTTAGAAGTAACTGCTGTTTTAATACCTCGCCATATAAAAATTACAAACAACAACATTATAAATGTGCATCCTATTAGTCCTAGTTCCTCACCAATTATTGCAAAAATAAAATCCGTTTGAGGCTCCGGTATATAAAGACATTTTTGTCTTGACTGACCAATGCCTGCACCAGTAATTCCACCTGACCCTAGTGCAAGGAGTGACTGAACTAATTGATATCCCTTACCTTGACTATCAGCAAAAGGGTCCCTAAAATTCATAAGTCTAGCCAATCTATATGGTTCAAGAATTGTTAAAGCACCAACTGCCGCAACAAGCGTAGAACCTATTGCAAAAAGGTGTAAAAACTTTGCACCTACTGCAAATAATATAATAACCGTAACAATCATTATAACAGCTGCTATACTTAAGTTTGATCCTAGCAAAACTAGCCCTGCATAAAATCCTGAAACTAATAAGTATGGACATATTCCCTTAAAAAATTCTTTTACTTTTTCTCCCTTTCTGTCTAAACTTTTAGCCATAAACAAAACTACAGTGTATTTTGCAATTTCAGATGGCTGAATAGATGCGAATCCTAATGGAATCCATCTCTTAGCACCGTTAATAGCTGGGAAAGCTAAAACTACAAGTAAAAGCAGTATAGTAATTACCATAATAATGCCAGTATATCTTTTTAAAATATGATAATCAATTTTAATTGCTACAACCATTAAAATGCTTCCAATAGTTGCCCACATAAGCTGCTTTTTCAAAAAAAACTCTGGATCATTATATTTAAAAGCAGCAACATATGAGCTGGAACTATAAACCATAACTACTCCAATAACCACAAGAATCATTATTGTTGCAAATAATATAAAATCTATTTGTCCCATTTTAGAATTGTGTTTTTTCATATTATATCCTCCTTACATCACTAATAGGAAAATGATAGAAATCCAATTAAACAGAAAACTACTGTTGCAATAGAGAATACTGCAACAACTTTAGTTTCATTCCATCCACTTAATTCAAAATGATGATGAATGGGGGACATTTTAAATACTCTTTTACCTGTAGCCTTAAATACAAAAACTTGAATAATAACTGAGAGTGTCTCCATAACATATATACCACCTACAATAGCAACGAGGATAGGTGATTTTAGTATCATGCCCACACCTGCTACTGCTCCTCCAAGTGCTAAAGACCCCATATCTCCCATAAAAATTTGTGCTTTATAAGAATTGTATTTTAAGAATCCTAATAATGCACCCGCAAGCGCTGCACAAAATATTGCAAGAGAGGGATGAAACAACATATTACTAACCAAAGCAAAAAATGTCATAACTATTATTGTAACTGAAGTTGCAAGTCCATCTAACCCGTCAGTTAAATTCACTGCATTTGTAGTTGACGCAAAATATATAATAATAAAAGGTACATACCAGATCCCCAAATTTATACTTCTATTGGTAAATGGTATCATTATATCCGTTCCTAACCTAATGGATGTATAATATCCAATTACTCCTGCGACTATTACTATAAGTAACATCTTTTGTTTAGATTTAAGCCCTTCATTTTCTTTATGTGTTATCTTAAGGAAATCATCAATAAGTCCTATTAATCCAAAAGCTATAAAACAATATAATGCAATCATTGCTTCATCATTTGTATGTCTAACAATTAATAACATTGTAATTATTGTTGAAACCATAAATATTATGCCACCCATAGTAGGTGTCCCAGCTTTTTTAAGATGACTTTTAGGTCCTTCTGCCCTTATATTCTGACCAAACTTAAGCTTATGTAGGAGTGGAATTAAAAGGGGCCCTTGTATAATTGATAATAAAAATGCAATTATTACAGAATAAATAATTAAATTCATTTTTCTATCACCTCTTTATTATTAATATTCTCGCAAGAATTCAAGTTCTCGAGTTCTTCCACTATGCTCTCAAACTTCATATATCTTGAAGCTTTAACCAAAACAACATCACCATGTTTTATGATTCCATCTAAAAATGAAACTACCTGGTTATAGGTTTCAAAACTTCTATATTTATCTATATCATTAAGTCCTTCTTTATATGCATCATTAAATTCACCAAGTGTAATTAACAAATCAATGTTTTTACTTTTAGCATATTCTCCAACTTGCTTATGCGCATCATATGCACTATCCCCTAATTCTCTCATAGTGCCAAAAATTGCAATCTTTGTTTTGCCATGAGTATTTCCTAGGACATCAATTGCAGCGAGCATTGAATCAGGACTAGCATTATAACAATCATTAATTATAGTAAACCTTTTTCCTTTTTTTATATTTAAGCGCATAGATGTAACTTCAAGTTTTTTAAAACCTACCGCAATTTCTTTGTAACTCATATTCATTACTCTTGCGCAAGCCACAGCGAGCATCGAATTAAGTATATTATGCCGTCCTGGGATATTTACCTCAATACCAGTTTCTATTAAATTTCCCTTATCCATTATGTTAAATATTATTTTATTTTCAAGTATATTCAAGTTACATGCTGTGTAATCAGCCTTAGAGTCAATCCCCGTTTTTATAAGTTCATATTTTGATGTAATATCTTGTAATAGATCATTATCTGAATTTACAATTAGAACACCCTTTTCACTAAAAAAGTCTGTTATCTCCATTTTAGCTTTTAAAATATTTTCTCTAGTTTTAAGATTTTCAATGTGAGACATTCCAATATTAGTAATAATAGCAATATCAGGTTTTGCAACTTCACATAAATTATGAATCTCTTTAAAGTCACTCATGCCCATTTCAAGAACAGCAACATCATAACTTTTATCTAACTTAAATATCATCATAGGTAATCCTATTTCATTATTAAAATTACCTAGTGTTTTAAACACTTTGAACTTAGCACTAAGTACTGCCGCAACCAAATCTTTTGTAGACGTCTTACCTGTAGAACCAGTAATTCCTACTACCTTTATATTAAGTTTATTTATGTAAAATTTAGCAAG
Organism: Clostridium estertheticum; assembly: GCF_026650985.1. Taxonomy (GTDB): domain Bacteria; phylum Bacillota; class Clostridia; order Clostridiales; family Clostridiaceae; genus Clostridium_AD; species Clostridium_AD estertheticum_C. The sequence goes on along the minus strand of NZ_CP086239.1, from coordinate 551,006 downwards.
CATAAGAAGCGCTTTTTTAGTGTCTACTACCTTAATAACAGATGTTTTTTTGTTAAAATCAGTTCTCTCAAACTTCATATCATCAATTATACAAATTGAAGCTCCTTTTTTACTAGCCTCTAAGGCATAATCATTAGCATTAAAATTCTCACCTTTTATTGCAATAAAAACATCTTCATCTTTTATAATTCTTGTATCTATACATACATTATTATGTTTAGTACTCTCGCCTTGCAAGACTAACTCTCCATGAATTGCCTCTATTATCTCATTTGTAGTAATATACTCCATTTATAATTTCTCCTTAAGTATCTCTGAAATGACTTCTCTCTCGTCAAAATGTATAGTTTTATCTTTAAGTATTTGATAATCCTCATGACCTTTTCCTGCAATAACAATTATATCCCCAGTTGTTGCACTCTCTATTGCTCGTTTTATAGCCTCTCGTCTGTTCTCTATTATTTCAAAGTTATTCTTTTCAATTCCGCGAACTACATCCTTTATTATTTCTAGTGGGTCTTCTGTTCTTGGATTATCAGAAGTTATAAATGAGAAATCACTTAAGTTTGTTCCTATTTTACCCATTATAGGTCTTTTGGTTTTATCACGATCCCCACCGCAACCGTAAACAGATATAAGTTTACCTTTTGTGAATTCCCTTACAGTTTCCAAAATATTTTCTAAACCATCGGGGGTATGTGCATAATCTAAAATTATTTCAAATCCCAAATTATGATTGTTTTCAACAAGCTCACAACGTCCAGGTACTTGAACCCTTTGTAATGCTTTTTTAATTACCGGAATCTCTATTCCTTGATTTAAACAAACTGCTATACACCCAAGAGCGTTATATACATTATAATTTCCTGGTATATTTAATTCTATATCAAAAGAATTTTCTTTATACTTTAAATCAAATTGACTCCCTCTTGAATTCATTTTTATATTGCTAGCCATGATGTCTGCCGTGTGGTTTAATGCAAAACTTAATTTACTGTTTTTTATTAAATTATATGCTTTTGCGCCATATTCATCATCAATATTAATTACTGATATTTTGCTTAGCTTAAACAATTTTAATTTAACATTAAAATAATTTTCAAAAGTTTTATGAAAATCCAAATGATCTTGAGTTAAATTTGTGAAAATGCTTTCGCAAAACTCTATTCCATATACTCTGTCTAAACTTAAAGAATGTGACGACACCTCCATTACACAATAATCAACATTAGAATCTACCATTTCTTTGAAAAGCTCATGTAATTCTAGCGATTCTGGAGTAGTTCTCTCTGTATGAATTTTCTTTTTCCCTATAAAATTTGCTATGGTACCTATTAGTCCAACCTTATATCCACTTTGCTCTAAAATTGCTTTAATCATAAAAGCTGATGTTGTTTTTCCGTTAGTTCCCGTAATCCCTATCATTTTAATACTACGGCTTGGATTCTCATAATAATTTGCCGCACTTATAGCTAGTGTCCTTCTTGCGTCCTCGACTTTAATTACAACGATATCTAGTTTATCTTCTATATCCTTTTGACATACAACAGCAACAGCGCCATTATTAATAGCGCTTTGAATATATTTATGCCCATCGAGATTATATCCTTCTATAGCGAAAAACACGTCCCCTTTTTTTACCTTTCTTGAGTCATATTGAATTTTTTTTATATCTATATCAATATCACCCTTTATTAAATTGAAATTAATATTCTCCATAATTTTTCTTAACTTCATACAATCGCTCCCTTAATTCATAACATATTACAACAAAATAAAATATATTATTCTTTTTATTACTAACCTCTTTTACAAATAGTATACAAATAAAGTTGATTTTATAAAAAATCACTCTACCCTCTAACATGGCAAATCCGACAGTTCACAAATGCTGAATCCTGTCGGTTTTTGTTTGCCACGTGCTAATTTATAATTATACACTATATTTAATGACATTTCAGATTAAAGTGATCTATTACTAAAAATAAAAGCTAATCAGCCATAATGTCTAGATCTGCAGTAATTGTAGTTCCTTTCTCCACGACTTTACCTTCTAAAGTTTGTTCTGAAACTATTCCACTCCCAGTAAATGTAACTTTAAGTCCAAGACTACTCAATAGTTCACTAGCACTTTCTGAACTACGCCCTATAATACTTGGGACCATAACCGTATTACTATCTTCTTTTACCTCGCCCGTATGAAGTATAATTTCAGTTCCCTCTTTAACTGTATAACCAGGTTTTGGGGTCATATCAGTAATAGTACCTCCATCTGAACTTAATTTTATCTTTAAATTGTTTTCTTTTATTATCTTCTGCGCATCTGCTGTTTTAAGGCCTCTTACCTCAGGTACAATAATATCTTTTAATAAACTTTTGCCAATTTCTTCACTAGTAGCATCAGATTTCAATGATAAATAATTGAAAATATCATTAAATACTTGTTTTCCAACAACAGTTGCAATCTGACCACCATAGTAATTAGATGGGTCTGGTTCATCTATATTAATTAGTATAGTTATTTGAGGATCATTTGACGGAGCCATTCCCGCAAATGATGAAACATATTTTTGTGATGCATATCCTGGACCTGTCTCACTAATCTTTTGAGCAGTTCCTGTTTTTCCAGCAATATGATATCCTGCGATAAATGCCTTCTTACCACCACCACTTTCTACAACTTGTTCAAGGTAACCCCTAAGCTGCTTTGCAACTGCCGGTTCAATTATCTTTCTCTCATTGTAATTTGAATATGTCTCTAGAACCTTTTTAGTATTTGTATCCCCATAATCAACTATCTCTTTCATAATATGAGGAGTTATAAGCTTTCCTCCATTTGCAATAGCATTAAATCCCGTTAAATATTGTATACAAGATATAGCATTACTTTGACCAAATGATGTTGTCGCTACATCTTGAGCAGTCATATCTTTAGTCTTTCTAATTATTCCTGAAGCTTCCCCATTTACATCAATACCAGTTTTTTTGCCAAACCCAAACAAATAAATATATTTATTTAATTTTTCCGGTCCTAGTCTACGACCTAGCTCCATAAATCCAACATTACATGAGTTTTTTAATATGTCCACAAAGTTTTCAGCCCCATGCCCTGTAGTTTTCCAACATTTAATTCTTCTCCCTGCAACTACAGTACTTCCAGAGCAGAAAAATTTATCATCTTCCTTAACTAACTTTTCCTCCATTGCAGCTGTGGCTGTAAATACCTTAAAAATAGACCCCGGTTCAAAAATATCACTAACAGCCCTATTTCTCCATACCTTTTGGTTTTCATCATAACTTTTGCTAAGATCCCAAGGATCATTAGGATTATAATCTGGTTTATTAACCATTCCTAATATTTCGCCATTTTTAGGATTCATTGCAATTATACTAACTGCTTTTGCTTTATTATCAATCATAGCTTGTGATGCAGCTTTTTCGCAAAAATACTGAATCATCTCATCAATTGTAAGCACTACATCTTTACCATTTATTGGTTTTGTATAATCAGATATTGTATAAGGCAATTCCTCACTTTTTCTATCGGTTTCTGAAATTTTTATTCCAGGTACCCCGGATAGAAACTTATTGTAATAAAGTTCAACCCCTGTTAATCCATTACCATCAGAATTTGTATGTCCTAAAACGCTTGATAAGAAATTATTATTGGGATAAAATCTTTTCGTGTCTCCTGTAATAACAATTCCACGAAGATTATGTTTTTTCGAATAATCACTTATTTTATCAGCTGTATCCTTTTCTATCCTTCTCTTCAAAATAGCTGAACCAATAACTTTGCCCTTTGAATTTGTCTTAGTCAAAGTTGATAAAACGTCACTAGATTCCATTCCAAGTATTGTAGCTAGTTCTGGCGCAATAGCTTTCATAGTTAAGCTATTTTTCGTCGTAGTTTCTCTTAATGCATTAAGATCTAAATCTACTCTAAAAACATTTGCACTTATAGCTAACTCTTTTCCACTTCTATCTAGAATTCGTCCCCTCTTTGGTGAAATTCGAACATCACTTGTCCACTGTAGAATTGCTTTTTCTTTGTAATCAGATCCTTTAACTATCATTACGTAGCTTAACCTACTAACTAATAGAAAAAACAAAATAAAAAGTATGAAAAAGACAATTAACATCCTACGTTTAACTACTACCTTGTCTCTATACTCTCCTCTTGCCAACTTATTTCCCCCCTGTTACTTTAACTGGGTATTACTTACTATCTAAAACATAATATCTTTTATTTTATTTACTACATTATTACTTATTCTAACTTTTGAATCATCATTTGTTTCTAAATTATTTTTGCTTAAATTAAAATACTGTATATCACTTATTTTGGGTTTAACCATATGAAGTTTTGTCGTAGCCGTTTTCTCAATATAGCTTATATTTCTAAACTTTATTAGATCTACCTCATATGCATCATTTTGTTTACTTATTGTGTCTATTTGAGCTTTGGCTTTAGAACTTGCTTGTTGATAGGAATAAATCATGCAGTATCTTGCTATAATAACCATTCCAATAACAAACCCTATAAAAATATTTACAAGAACCTTCTTTTTCTTTTTAATATCCTTTTGTCTTTTACTTTGATTAGCCTGCCTTCGTGACTTCTCTAAATCTTCATATTTTCGTTTTTTAATTGGTTCTTGTGGTGCTAAAACTGTATTCCCAAACATTTCAAACTCTTTTTTTGCTACTATCACTTTATTCACCCCATCCACAATTTAGAACTAAATTTTTTCTGCCACTCTTAGTTTTGCACTTCTACTCCTACTATTTACCTCCAGTTCTTCCTCTGTTGCCCTTATAGGTTTTCTACTAATAAGTTTTACGATTGGTGTTTTACCACACACACACATAGGTAACTCTTTTGGACATTTACATGGGTCTTCTAAGCTTTTGAATTTAACTTTAACAATTCTATCCTCTAGTGACTGGAATGTAATAATCGCCATTCTTCCACCAGAGTTTAGCCTCTCTATCCCATCTTCTATTGCTTTATCAAGTATTTTCAGTTCCCCATTAACTTCAATCCTTATGCCTTGGAAAGTTCTTTTAGCCGGGTGACCTCCATCTCTCTTAAACTTTGCAGGGATAGCTGCATCTATAACATTCACTAGCTCAAGCGTTGTTTCAATTGGTTTGTCTTTTCTTCTATCCACTATAAAACCAGCAATTCTTTTAGAAAATTTTTCTTCACCATAATTTCTTAAAACATCCGCTATTTGCTCCTCTTCATAATTATTTACAACATCAAAAGCTGTTATTCCTTTACTTCTGTCCATTCTCATATCAAGTTTTGCATCTCTCATATAACTAAATCCACGTTCTGTATTATCTAATTGATATGACGAAACGCCTAAATCCATAAAAATCCCATCTACTTTTTCAATTTCTAGTTTGTCTAGTATTGATTTTATATTGTAAAAATTATCATGTACGTATGTAACGTTGTTAAATTCCTTAATCTTTTCCTTTGCAGCCTTTAGTGCATCCTCGTCTTGATCAATTCCAATAAGCCTTCCTTTAGAAGATAACCTTTTTAAAATTTCAAGTGAATGACCTGCACCTCCTAGTGTACAATCAACATAAATTCCATCTTCCTTTATATCAAGTGCTTCAATACACTCATTTAATAAAACTGATATATGTTTAAACTCCATTTTTATCTCCTTTTATAAACCTAATTCGTTCATTTTTTCTGCAATCTCATCAAAATTCATATCTGACTCATTATATTTATCCCATTTGTCTTTAGCCCATATTTCTATTCTAGTTGATACCCCTATACTTACTATTTCCTTTTTAATTGAAGCGTATTCACATAAATTTTGTGGTATTAAGGCCCTTCCTTGCTTATCACTTGTTATTTCATTTGCACCTGAGAAAAAAAATCGCACAAACGCTCTGGCATCCTTACTCGTTAATGGAAGTTTTTTTAGTTTTTCCTCCATTATTTTCCATTCGTCCATTGTATATATATACAAGCACCCATCAAGGCCCTTAGTCAATATAAATTCGCTGCCTAGTCCCTCGCGAAATTTTGTGGGAATAATCATTCTGTTTTTACTATCAATGGCATGTTGATATTCACCGATAAACATAATATTCCCCCACTTTATATTATTACTCCACTTTGAACCACTTTAAACCATTTTAAACCACTATTAAGTAATATTCTATAGAAAAACAAAAATTCCTCTTTATTTTATATCATTTTTAAAATTTTAAATGAAATTTTAAGTGTAATTAAATCATTTCAACCCTTTACTTGAATTTATTAACTAAAATTACATTAATATCTTTGAGTTGCGTTTAGTTAAACAATTGGTCAAATTTACTTCTTTGAAATGCATTAGCTTGAAATAGAATAATATCTAGAGTATAATTTATTAGAACTTAATAATCTTAAACGCAGGAAAGGAATGTACATATATATGAAGCTAGGAATTGTAGGTTTACCAAATGTAGGAAAAAGCACATTATTTAATGCAATTACAAAGGCAGGCGCAGAATCTGCTAACTATCCATTTTGTACTATAGAACCAAATGTAGGTGTTGTAAGTGTTCCAGACAAAAGACTGGATGTATTACAAGGTATTTACGATAGTAAAAAGATAATTCACACTGCAATTGAATTTTATGATATAGCTGGCCTCGTAAAGGGAGCAAGCAAAGGAGAAGGTTTAGGTAATAAATTTTTATCCCACATAAGAGAGGTTGCATCTATTGTTCATGTAGTAAGATGTTTTGTAGATGAAAACATCATACATGTAGATGGTAATGTTGATCCACTTCGAGATATAGACACTATTAACTTAGAACTTATTTTTTCTGATCTTGATGTATTAGAGAGAAGACTCGAAAGATCACAAAAACTTGTTCGTTCTGGAGATAAAACGGCAAAAATGGAATATGAACTTATGGAAAGAATAAAAGAGCACCTTGAAGCAAATCTCCCAGCAAGGACCCTTGAATTTACCGAGGAAGAAACTATTTTCGTAAACAGTCTTTTCCTAATTACTTCAAAGCCAGTATTATATGCTGCAAACATTAGTGAAGATGATCTTATGTCTGGTAATACAGAAAATGATATGGTTAAAAAAGTTCAGGAATTTGCTAAAAATGAAAATTCAGAAGTAATTGTAGTTTGTGCAAGCCTAGAGGAAGAATTATCTACTTTAGACGATGCGGAAAAAATGGAGCTTTTACAAGAATATGGTCTTAATGAAACAGGCCTAGATAAACTTATTCATTCAAGTTATAGACTACTTGGACTAATGAGTTACTTAACTGCTGGTCCTCAAGAAATAAGAGCCTGGACTATACACGTTGGAACTAAAGCACCAGCTGCAGCAGGTAAAATTCATTCTGATATAGAAAGAGGTTTTATAAGAGCAGAAATAGTTTCTTATGATAAATTAGTTGAATGTGGTAGCGAAGCTGCTGCTAAGGAAAAAGGCCAATATAGACTTGAAGGAAAAGAGTACATCATGCAAGATGGTGATGTAGTCAACTTTAGATTTAACGTATAAAAAATATAAGCCGCAGATACTAAGAAATTAGTTCTGTGGCTTTTTTTCATTAATCTCATAGTTTTTCATGTCTGTTAACTAAGAGTATATATTGCTACAACTGCGTTTCGCTTCACCTTGAAGTTCTAGAATTTCTAAGGTTTGCTCAAATGCATTTTACGCAATATATACTTTTGTTAACATGTTATGATACAACAACAAATACTACTGCTACTATTACTACCCCATGAATAATTTTGTGTAAACGAAATAACCTCTACCCCTGCTTAGTAGTAATTTAGATAAATAAATTATCAAATTATTTTCTGCTACTGTATTTCTTTAGCTCTTTACTAATGATTAACATTACAGATTCAAAGTTTTGATCTGAATCCCCCATTAGCACTTGAATTGCATCATCGATCGAGGTCATTGTATATATATGAAAGTTTCCATTTTTAATTTCCTGTTCAACTTCCCCATTTAGGACTAAATCGTCTGCATTGGATAATGGAATCAATACGCCTTTGCCTTTTATAGTGTCTAAGGCTTTGCAGGCTGCAAAGAAACCTTCTATTTTATGGTTTACTCCTCCAATAGGTTGGACTTCTCCAAATTGATTTACCGAACCTGTAAGGGCAATGTTTTGCTTTACTGGTATTTTGCTTAGGGCGGAAAGCATACTTATTATTTCTGCAACTGATGCACTATCACCATCTATTTTTCCGTATATTTGTTCAAAGCTTAAGTGAAAATCAACTGGTAATCTACTAAATCCGCCATTAATATTACTCATATACCCCTTCAAAATATTAATAGATTTACTATGAATGCTACCACTTAGATTGCTCTCTTGCTGAACGTCTATTACATTGCCTGCTCCCTTATAACAACAACATGTAATTTTTATCGGCTTACCAAAACTAAAATATCCTGTATCAATTACTGATAGTCCATTCACTTGTCCTATTTTACTATTCGTAACATCAATAAGCATTTTCTTTTCAGTATAGTGATTTAAAATTTCCTTTTCCATAATATCTTTTGTGTACCCTACGTCAATTATATCATTTACATTAATCTCAGCTCTATTTTCTGACTCAACCTTATTACTAGCTAAGATTAATAATTTTTTAATCTCATGTTTGTCATAATAAACTTTTTTCTTACTTTCTACCCTCCTAGACATTATCCTTGCCACTTCTCTAATCGCTCCGTTTGTAAGTGATTTAAAATTATTTTCAAGGCAAATCTTATTAATCCCAAATACTAAAGAGTTTTTTAGATTATTATCTATATTCTGTACTGGATTACATTCTGCTTTTATAGTGAAAATTTTTTTAAAGTCCTCATCATAATTATAAAGCAAGTCGTATGTCTCGTAATCTCCAATAAGAATAATTTTTGTTTTGATGGATATAGGTTCTGGTTTTAAAGTATTTAAAGAAATAATCTCATAATGGTTACTGTTAGCTCCAACATCTACCTTTTCTGTTAGTAACGATTTCTTTAGTTGATTATACGCCAAAGGGTTACTTAATAAACTATTTATTCTAATTATCAAACACCCTTCATTTGCTTTAAGCAAACTGCCGCTCCTTATAAATCCAACATTAGTTGAATAAACACCTTTGTGATTTTCATATTCTATATTCCCAATTAGGTTCGTTAAATTAGGATCTTGCTCAAAAATTACTGGCGGCACTTTATTATTGCTGTTATCTACAATTACATTAACAATATATTTGTAGATAATTTCATTTATTTGTTCTTCATCATCATCATAATTCATAGAATAATTATCTATAAGTCTTGTTTCTATACTGCTACATACTATATCAATATACTCCACTACAACTTCATCTTCCATAAACATATCTTTAAAGTCATCTTTTATTTGACTCATTTCATTTTTGTAGTATATTTCCATTATTTGTTTTATTTTTTCTAAGTCTATTACTTCAAAGTCTTTTAATTTCTCTAAAGTATCCTTAGCTTTTTCTTTTAACATTTTTGCCGTAGCTAAAATTTCTTCTTTTCTCTCTTTATCTAGTGTATCATATTCATTCTCTGACATTTCCTTTCCTTTACTTAAAGGAATGAATGTAAACCCACTATTAGTAGACTTTATATCAAAACCCCTATCTTTTGCTATATCTATTAGACCCCCAATAAGTTCATTCCTTTTTTTTTGAATTCCTTCTTGGATTCCCTCTTTTTCTTTATTTGATGAATTATTATAAAACTTAAATGTACACTCTAAATACTCATCCTGTAATTCCTCAAGTATATCTTTTAACCTATTTCCACCCCCATTACTTACAACAATAGGTTTAGGAGATTTTTCATCTTCATATAATACATAACAAATATCTTTTGGTTTACTATTATTCTGAAGGATTTTATCTACACATTCAGTAATATCCTTAAGGCTTTCCTTTGAAAAATCGTCTATTAAATAAACATTAAAACCCTCTTTATCTATACTCATAGCAGTTTTAATATTTTTTATTACATCTAAATATTGTGGCATGGAATCTAATGTTTCCCTTGCATCTATATTCTCAATATCAAATTCATATATTATATCCTTTGGAGTTAATTCCTTACTCATATTCCTCCTCCTTTCAATTCTTTATTCTATTAATATTCTTAAATTACACATTTGGGGACAAATATTCTCATTATGGATTAATAATTTTTCTAATTTTATGATTACACCCGTTTTTATACATATATTGTAAAAATAAATTTATAAATACACCTTTTTTAATACTTGAGTTAAATAACAACTTAAGATATAATAAGCTTATTGACTTTTTATATTTTTTATAATTTTTTTTGTGAAGGAGTAATTTAATGGGATTAAAAGACAAATTGACCAATAGCTATACAAATGCTTATTTAAAAAGATATGGTGATAGACTTACTCAAGCACAAGGCAGAGTTCTATCTGTCAAAGTGGAAGCAAAAAATTATCTTAGAATATTTTATAAATTAACAGTAACCATCCTTGTAAAGGCTGATGGAAGCAAATCAATTTCTAAGTGCATATATAAAAAACACCGTTGGTTTAAAAAGATAAGCTTTATATCAGTACTTCAAGGACAGTCTGTTATAATTCAAGGAATGAAAGGCAAAAAAGGTAAAGAACACAGAGAACATATTCAAATTGTTAACATTAGAAACATGACTACGAAAAAAGACTTAGTTCCACAAAAACAAGGAACCCCGCCTCAAAAGGTACAAAGGGTAAGAGCAGATAAACGATTTAAGTAATAAAAGCTATATGACTTTTTGTCATATAGCTTTTTAAATCCACAAAACTTGACACCATAAGGTGATGCAGCAACCCTAGTTGCTGAATTACCTAACGTTGATGATCAGTGCTTGTTTGTTAAATATAAGTACAAACTATTTATAAAGGAAATAATACTTGAGAAAAACAAAACAATTAACCATTGTCCTAAATTAAGAGGTATAGTATGAAATACATTCTGTAAAAATGGAATATAAACTATACTAAGTAACATAATTACCGATATACTTACAGCCCCCAATAAATACATATTGGTAAATGGGTTAATTTCAAATAAAGAATGTTTTTCAGATCTACATTCAAACACATGTATTAGTTGAGATAAAACTAAAGTTCCAAGAGCAAGTGTTCTACATGCCTCAATACTCATACCATAATATTTACCACCAATAAATGACAATATAGTACAAACACCTATTAGGCAGCCACGTATGATAATCTTTTCTGTAAGACCTCTTGAAAATACACTTTCATTTTTCCCTCTAGGTTTTTCGAGCATTATATCAGGATCTGCAGGATCTACTCCCAATGCAATAGCTGGAAGTCCATCCGTAACTAAATTTACAAATAAAATTTGAATTGGAAGAAGTGGATTCTCTAAATAAAATAAAGAAGCCAAAAACATGGTAAGTACTTCTCCCAAATTACAGGATAATAAATATCTTATAAATTTTCTAATATTATTGTATATTACACGTCCTTCTTCAACTGCAGAAACAATAGTCGCAAAATTGTCATCGAGTAAGATCATAGATGATGCCTCTTTAGTTACATCTGTACCAGATATACCCATAGCTATACCAATATCTGCCTCTTTTATAGCTGGTGCATCATTAACACCGTCACCAGTCATAGCTACAATATGATTTTTATGTTTAAATGCCTTAACTATCCTTAGCTTGTGTTTAGGACTCACTCTTGCAAATATTTTTAAATTATCAATATTCTTATCTAATTCTTTATCACTTAATTTATCTAGTTCATCTCCAGTTATAACTTCCTCTGGAGACTTACAAATTTCTAAATCTTTTCCTATAGCATAAGCTGTATTTTTATGATCTCCTGTTATCATTATAGGTCTTATACCTGCAATCTTACACTTTATAACTGCATCCTTTACTTCTTTTCTTGGAGGATCGATTATACCTGCTACACCTATAAAAATTAAGTTACTTTCCAAATTATCATTATGCACAATACCAGTCACCTTATAGGCACATGCCATACATCTTAAAGCTTTATTCGACATAGCCTCAACCGATCTCATTAGTTTATTTTTATAAATGGGAAGCATCGGCTGTATCAATCCATCAATTAATATATAATTACATTTTTCTATAACCCGTTCCGGAGCACCCTTTACATAACAAACTTCTCTACCATCTTCTTTAACAATTACGGACATAATTTTTCTTGTTGAATTAAATGCTATTTCATATACACGATTAGCTTTGTCTAAAAATTCCTGTAACTCCTTAGCATTACTGAAAAAGCCTTTAATCAATGCTGTTTCTGTTGGATCACCAAATAAGCACTTTTCAATATTTCTTGCACTGAAATCATAATTACAATCATTACAGTATGTATAGGCTTTTTTCATCATTAAATTAAGCGGAATCTTGTCATTGTCAACATTGTAAATCTGTCCATCAAAATATAATGCTTTTACTGTCATATTATTTTCAGTTAAAGTTCCCGTTTTATCAGTACATATTACAGAGGTACAACCCAAAGTTTCAACGGCTGGTAATTTTCTAACTAGAGCATTTCTTTTAAGCATTCTGGATACACCAAGTGCCAAAGCTACTGTAACTATAGCAGTTAACCCCTCAGGGATTGCAGCTACTGCAAGACTTACTCCTAGTAAAAACATTTCGTACTTATCTTGACCACGCCAAATTCCCATAAACGTTACAACAAAGCAAATTATTATACAAAGTATAACTAATATTTTTCCAAGATGCGCCAATCGTTCTTTTAATGGCGACCTCTCATTATCTATACTGTGAAGCATATCTGCTATTTTCCCCATTTCCGTACTCATTCCTGTTGCAATAACTTTGGCTTTAGCTTTTCCAGTCAGAGTTATTGTTCCCATATAAATGGTATTTTCCTTAGAACTTGCACCTTTAGATACTCCAGCGGATTCTCCAGTAAGTAAGGACTCATCTAGCATGATGTTATTACACTCAGTCAAAATACAATCTGCAGGAATTCTGTCTCCACTTTCTAAAATTACGAGGTCTCCAGGCACTAAATATATTGCATTTATTACTGAAATCCCTCCATTTCTAACTACTTTAGCTGTTGGTGCTGCAAGCTTACTAAGTGCCTCTAATGACTTCTCAGTTTTAAACTCTTGAATAAATCCTAATATTCCATTCATTATAACTATTATGAATATAGTTATTGCATCTGCTTTTTCACCCATAAGACCTGAAAGCACCGTTGCTACAATTAATATCCAAGTAATAAAGTCATTGAATTGAGAAATAAATATTTGAAGAGCTGATATCTTTTTTTTACTTTCTAATTTATTAAGCCCATATTTTTTAAGCCTACTCTCGGCATCTGCATTTGTTAGCCCCTTTGATGAAGTAATACTATCATAACCAAGTCCACTTGACTTATTTTTATCCTTAGCATTGTTATTTGACATTCGTTCATTAAACACTTATATTCCCCCTTACACCTCTTTAAAATAGATAACATTTTCTAATTGTTATCTTCCCTACATAATCATCTTATTATTTTAAGATAACTACATTGCTATATTCTATATTCTTTACTAATATATGTGGCTACTTTCCTACATATGAAAAGAATATTTGGTTTTTTCTTTACAATATGTAAGTTTGAATATAAAATAATGTTATCAACAATTATTAGTTAAAACGACACGTAGATAATAATTATTATCTGCCCTAGGGGAAGACAAGGAGGACATACATGAAAAACATTGTTTATATTACTGGTCACAAAAATCCAGATACTGATTCTATTTGTTCTGCTATTGCCTATTCAGAATTTAAAAATAAAACAGGTAAACTTACTGCTGTGCCTATAAGGCTCGGTGAAACAAATTCCGAAACAAAATTTATTCTTAAGTATTTTTCAGTAGCTGAACCTGAACTTATAACTACAGTTAAAACACAAATTTCTGATTTAGACATTGATGTTGTAGCTCCAATTTCACCGGATATTTCTCTAAAAATGGCTTGGTCTATTATGAAGAAAAAGAATGTTAAGACCCTCCCTGTAATAGATGAAAATGATCAACTAGCTGGTGTAGCTTCAGTTTCAAATCTTGCTTCAAACTATTTAGATATTTGGGACAATTCTATTCTTGCAAAGAGTAATACACCCCTTGAAAATATTTTAGATACACTATCAGCTAAATGTTTATACAAACCAGAGACCCCTTTTAAAATAACTGGTAAAATTATTGTAGCAGCTATGCATCCTGATAGCACAAAAACAGTAATTGAAGCTGGGGATATTGGCATATGTGGCGATAGAGATGATTCACAGTGCTTACTTATTAAGTCAAAAGCATCGCTTGTAATTATTACAGGTGACCATGCACCAACAGCTGAAGTTATGGAACTTGCAAAAACTAACGAGTGTACAATTGTATTAACACCATATGACACATTTACAGCTTCTAGACTTATAACTCAAAGTATTCCTATAGATTATGTTATGACTAGAAAAAATCTTGTTACCTTTAATACAGAAGATTTTATTGATGAAATAAAATACACTATGATTGAGACTAGATATAGAAGTTATCCAGTTCTTGATGAAAATAATAAAGTGGTTGGAAGTATTTCAAGATTTCATTTAATATCAGAAAATAAAAAAAAGGTTATACTTGTAGATCATAATGAAAAAACCCAATCGGTACTAGGACTTGAAGATGCTGAAATATTAGAAATAATAGATCATCATAGAATTGCGGATGTTCAAACTGGTCAACCTATATATTTCAGAAATGAACCTGTGGGAAGCACTTCAACAATCGTAGCAACCATATTCTTTGAAAATGGAATTAGACCATCAAAAAGTGTTGCTGGAATTTTATGTGCAGCGATTATTTCTGATACATTATTACTAAAATCACCAACATCTACGATAGTTGACGAACTAACTTTAAAAAGATTAGCTCAGATTGCCGACTTAAATATAGAAGCGTTTGCTAAAGAAATGTTTAAAGCCGGTACCTCCCTGGACGGTAAAACAGCTGAAGAAATTTTCTACCAAGATTTTAAACCTTTTACCCTTAGCGGTTTTAAAGTAGGAGTATCACAAGTTGGTACAATGTATATTGAAGGCTTCGATACTATAAAAGCTGACATAATAGATTTAATGAATAAAAAAGCAACAGAAAATGGCTTCAACTTGATTATATTAATGCTAACTGATATATTAAATGGCGGTTCAGTATTAATAGCTGCAGGCGAACACAAAGATGTTGTTTCAAAAGCTTTTAATGTTACTTTAACAGATAGCGGTATATATATACCTGGTCTTGTTTCAAGAAAAAAACAGGTTATACCCCCTATTACAGTTGCCCTAAGTAAAATATAATAAAATTATAATTAAATAAAAAACAAAGCATTTATTAAATATTTGCTTTGTTTTTATTTATTATAATTTATAAACACCTCTATATCAGCTGTATAACAAGGAAAGCTATAAAAACTAGGAAACATATAGAATAACTTATGCTTAAATAATCCTTAATGCATACGTTATCAATTTTATTGTTGTAGTCACCATAACATTTTAGATAATGCATATTGTTACCTTTATGGTAAGAATAAAAATTAACTGATTCTATAAATGCAGCCAAAATATCAACATTAAGGAGAGGTACTATGAAAAGATTGCTAATGTAATCTCCTTTAAATTTTATCTTTAAATTTCTATTTCTAAATACATAAATTATATATAAAAAAACTTCTGCAATTATTGATGGTATTATATTAGCTATAGACACTATAAAACCTAATATATTCAGATCCTCATCAGCACTTAAATTATATAATATTGTAAATATAATTGCTGATCCATTACCAAACATTATAATGAGAAATAAAGGTGTTATAAATCCACATATAAGAGCTCTAGATATAGTAGATATTGTGTCATAAAAATGTTTTTTTTCATCGTTTTTTAAATTTTTTCTCTCTGTATTACTAATATCTATTACTATAAAAGCTGTAATAGCATTATATACTTGGTTATTTTTTATAAAAATAAGCCCCAAATATATAACGAATATAAGACATAAATATAAAAATTGTACCACATATATATTTTTAATTTTATTCTTTAATTTTATATTAATAAAATCAAAGATCCTTTGTCTATCCAATCTCCACAGTAATATGCTAAATAAACAACCAATTATATATCCTATCCCCATGATCACCCTCCTAAATCATATTATTATGTACTTTACTAATAATATATGAGGAATTCTCTCCAATTAAAACTAATTTTTGTATTATTTATTTTACCAAAAAAAGACATACTTCAAAAGCATGTCAAAACAATTATAAATTAATTAGCCTCGCAAATTATTAGCCATTTGCCACATTTCATCAGCTGTTTTTAAAGTACTTGAGCTAAGCTGAAAGGCCCTTTGAGTCATAAGCATATCAGTCATTTCAGTAGCAATGTCAACATTTGATCCTTCTAAGTACCCTTGATTAATAGAATAATCTTTACTATCCACTACATTTGTGCCAGGTTTTGGCTGAAATAAATTATCACCTATTGAAATCATTGAATTATCCCCTACAACAGTTGAAATTTTTATTTTTCCTACAACAGCATTGGTACCCTTTATAGATACATTGCCATTTTCAGAAACCTGAAAATTATTAGCAGTAAATTTATTAGTTCCATTTACTGTATTAATATTTTTACCACTGGGATCAACTATACTTAATCTATTACCCTTCTCATCAACAATAGTTCCACTTGCATCTGAAAGGAAATTACCAGCCCTTGTATAAGCCTTGCTACCGTCTGGCTGAGTTACTTCAAAATAACCAGTACCATCTATAGCTAAATCAGTTGATAAACCTGTCTGAGTAAGTGCACCTTGTGTATTGTCTCTTTTCCATTCTCCTACTCTAACACCTGTACCATTTTGAAGGGTAGTTTTTGAACCAGTACTTACTGGGTATCCTTTTCTATCAAGTGTCTCGTAAACAAGATCTTTGAAATTTGTGTTAAGCTTTTTATATCCATTTGTATTTACATTTGCAATATTATTTGATATAGTATCTAACTTTTCTTGTTGTGCCATCATAGCACTTTTACTATCCCATATAATTCTTAACATATTTACTCACTCCCCCTTTTGTAATGTTTTATTTAACTGTTCCTACTTCATTTACGGCTTTACCTAAAGTCTCATCAATAGCTTGCATAACCTTTTGATTACTTTCAAAATTTCTCATAATCTCCATCATATTTACCATTTCATTTGTTACATTAACATTTGATTTTTCAAGGGAACCTTGTCTTACAGTAACATTTGCATTTTGAATAGGATTTGGTGCATCATACAAGTTATCTCCAACTTTTTTAATAGTGTTATAATCTTTAAAGTCAACTAGATCAAATTTATATTGACTTTTACCATTGACACTAACATTTCCATATTTATCAGATTGAACTTTACCGTCACCTACAAATATCGGTTCCATAGCATTTGTTGCAATATTTTTACCTAAAACTTTATCCCCACTATCTGTTACTAAAAAACCACTTCCATCAATATGGAAATCACCAGTTCTTGTATAATAATTTTTAGTAGTTATTCCGTTATTACTTTGAACTGTAAAAAAGCCTTTTCCCTCAATTGCAAAATCTGTAGATTTATCTGTCGTTTGCAGAACACCTTGAGCAAAATCTGTATTTACATCATCAACTTTACTTCCCTGACTAAGAGAGCCAATAATATTTTTTGTATTTTTACCATTTACCATTTTATCATAATTTTGTATTAAAACATCATCAAATGACTTGATAGAAAGATTCTCAGCTTTATATCCATTTGTATTGGAATTGGCTATATTATTAGTTACGGTGCTTTGCCTTGCTTCTCCAGTTATAAGTCCTGTAACTGCTGTGTATAAAGCTCTAATCATTTTTTCACATCCTTAATAGTTATTGGCATATCATCTGGGTAACGCATACCATACCCACTTGCCTTAATTTCAATTTGTCCTTTACTCATTTCATAATTTATCTTTGAACCAGCGAGTAAAATACATGCCATAATCAAACCTATTCCTATTCCAATCAAGAGTTTTCTATCACTTAAAAAGTCTATTAATTTTTTTATCTTATATATAAATCCTTTATTAATAGTACTTCCCCCTTACCCAAATGCAATATTTCGCAAACTTCGTCAGTAGATGACCCTTCACTAAATAACCTTTTTATTTTCTCAACTTTTTCATTACTATTATTATGAGGTTCATCTAAGACTCTACTATCAATTTCATCTGGCTTAGATATGTATGTAATACTTGCATTATCTGATTTAGTATCATCTATAGTAATTGTATTCTCTTTATTATCGTGATAAGCTTCATAGTCTTTATGTATTTTATCGTTTTTTGCCATAATCTCTTTTATTTCCATTATTTCGCTTTGAAGTTCTAAAATGCTTTCTGAAAACTCTGCTCTAAGTTCCCCTATCCTAATATCATCATCTTTAATATTTCCCATAGCATTCCCTAAAACTCCATTAAAGGACTTATTTTGTTTTTTTATTGATAACACATTTAAAATTATAAGAATTAACCCAATAAAAATTAATAAACCTGTCATATAATTCACCTCTAATCTTAAAAATTAAATTATTAGTATGTAATTTCTATATTATAAATCATATTTAAGTTTAACTAAGGCCTTTCTTAGATTTATAAGAGCTCTGCTATGGAGTTGACAAACTCGTGATTCAGATACGCTCAAAATATTTCCTATTTCCTTAAGTGTAAGACCTTCAAAATAATATAAGGTTAAAACAAGTTTATCTTTTTCTTTAACATTGTCTAGCCCTAAAGCTAAATATTCAACTTGTTCTTTTTGTTCTAATGCTCCCTCAGGGCTAGGACTCCTATTATCTCTAATAGTACCACTAAGTGGCATGTCATCATCATCAGAAAAAATCAGATCTTCAAGCGAAACTACCGATATATAATTTATATTGTTTTCAATGCTTGCAACTTCATTTATTGTAATACCAAGTTCACTCGCAATTTCGTGGTTTGTTGGTTCCCGATATAAGCATTTCTGAAGCCTCTCAATTGCTTCGTTATATCTGTTAAGCTTATCCATAGCTCCTTTAGATATTGGACTATTACGCCTAAGCTCATCTATCATAGCACCCTTTATTCTTATTGATGCATAACTTGAAAACTTCATACCTTTAGTGGCATCGTATTTTCCTAAAGCATCCATAAGGCCTAACATACCATAACTAATTAAGTCTTCATATTCAACATATTTAGTTTTTCCAATAATTACTCTAGATGCAATATATTTAACTAAAGGTATATGTTTTTTTACAATTTGCTCTCTTATATCATCTGCTTTAGCTATGGACATTTAAAAACCTCCTCAAATTTTTTTCATTTGATTTCTCATAAGTTGAAATATATATCTAATAAGTTGCTCCCTTGTTGCGTTATCTAAAAATTCGAAACTAAGACCACATATAAATCTACCATCATCGTCTTTCATTATCCTCTTTGTTTGCCCTACAATAAGTACCTCTTCTTCGTTAACAGTTAATGCTACCAATAGAAAATCATTATCCTTAATTTTCTCTGACACTTTAACCCTCATGCCACCACCACTTAAATCAACAAGCACTGCCTTTAAATATTTACTACCATCAATAGTACTAAGCTTTACTTTCGGCTCATTCTTAAGATTTATGTATTTAGCAGTTTTTATTAATGGTACTCTAACATATTTTCTTCTTTGTATTTTTTTTATTTCCTCAGGTTTTGCAAGGAGTAAAATGGGTATATTCTCAAATTTACGACCTATAATTGTAGATGAAAATTTATAAATATTTTCTTCTTCATAATATATTACATCTATTATGGATCCATTTGACAATGGAAGATACTCTCCTGCATTCGTAGGAATACTAATTGCTATGTAATCTTGTGTTACATCTTGCACATTACTATTAAAATATTTTTCGTCAACTAATATTTCTAGCTTCTTATTTAACTTAAAATCAACTTTAATCAACTACCCCAACCCCTTATGAAAAAATGCTGAAAATCTTTTTAAATAGCCCCTCTACGCCAATACCACTTACTTTATCCTTCGCGCCCTCAAGTTTATTTGCAATCTTATTTATATCCTTAGCGGCCTCAGAATTCGGATAACTTACAACTACAGGCTCTTGTTGCCTTACTGCATAAGACAATTTCTTATCCTCACCGATTTTACCTAAATATTCAAGTTTCATATCAAGAAACTTATTAACAGCATTATTAAATTTATTAAATGTCAAATCAGCTTCATCATTGTCGAGCGATCTATTTATTATAACTTTAGCAGAATTTTTAATATCAAAATGCTTAACAGCCTTGAGTAAACTATACGCATCAGTTAGCGACGTAGGTTCTGGCGTTGTTACAATTACTAAATCTTCACAGCAAGCAATAAAACCCAAAACGCTTTTATTTACACCAGCTCCTGTATCCATTATTATATAATCAAGTCCCGTTAAAGCTGTAAGCTTATTTAAAAATATATTTCTTTCAACTTCTGTCAAATCCTCAACCTTTGTAAGAGCTGAACCTCCTGGAAGAAGTTTTACGCCAAATGGTCCTGTTAAAACAACTTCCTCTATTTCTTTTCCTTTACTTATAACATCAAATACACTATATCTCGATGAACATCCCATTATAATATCATCATTACCCATACCAATATCCGCATCAAAAATCATAACTTTTTTGCCCATCTTTTGAAGTGCTATAGATAAATTCACTACTATATTACTTTTACCTACTCCCCCTTTACCAGAGGTAACAGTTATAATTCTTGGTTGCAAATCCACCTTATTATCATTTTTAACAGCCATTTGCCTAAGTCTTTGTGCTTGGTCTAGCATATAGTATCCTCTCCTAGTATAAGGCTAACAATTGAATCAGCAGATAACTCTTTAATATCATCAGGTACATTCTGACCAATTGACACAAAACTAAGCGGTATTTTAGCTGTTTCTAGTATATTTAGTATAGATCCATAAGTGGAAGTTTCATCTAATTTAGTTACTATTATACTATTATAATTCAAAATTCGATATCCTTCAACAATATATTTCATGTCCCTATTTTTAGTTGTAGAGCTTAGAACTAAATGGATATTTTTAGTACCTGCCTTTTCTACAAATGTTCGAAGTTCAGCTATTTGCATTTTATTTTTACTACTTCGTCCTGTAGTATCAATTAACACTACCTCACATTCACTCATACTTTCTATTGCCTTGTCCATATCATTCATATTGTATACAACCTTAAAAGGTAAGTTCATAATATCAGCATACGCTTTTAACTGTTCTACTGCACCTATTCTATAAGTATCTACAGTAATCAGCCCTACTTTTTTTTCCTCAGCTAAAGCAAGCCTACCTGCAAGTTTTGCTATAGTTGTAGTTTTTCCTACACCAGTAGGACCTACAAGCACTATTCTACCTTCGAGTTTTGGTTTGGTTACATTAATCATTTCTTTTAATACCATTTTTAATTTTTCAAGATCTGTTTTTTCAGTTTTATTATTCTTAATTTTCACCATTATGTTTTCAATATTTTCACTATCTACATCATTATCAAATAATATTTTCTCTATGTCACTCTTTTGATTTTCCATTGGCGTGCCAACTTGAGAGAGAGAAGTAATCATAGTTTTCATTTCCATCATTTCACTCATTAACTGCTCTGAATTATTATCATTTTGATTAAGAATTTTATGTACACTGCTATTTTGTTTTTGGACTACTTTTGAGTTATTTATATTTTCATTTTCCTGCTGCACAACTTTTTTTATTGCTTCTATACTATCTAGTTCTATGTTATTTAATTCATTACTATTTCGACTATCACCATTATTTATTGTATTTTGTTTTTTCTCATTTGCTGTATTTTGTTTTTTCTCATTTGCTGTATTTTGTTTTTTCTCATTTGCTTCATTTTCAACTGCAGCGGTAACTTCAATACTTTTGGCAGAAAAAAATCCCTTTATTCCTGGCTTTCTAATTTTCCTTTGACTTATAATTACTGCATCTCTTCCTAGTTCATATCTTATTCTTGTCATGGCCTCATTCATGGTATTAACTATATAACGTTTTATAATCATTGTAGAGTCACAACTCCTTCAGTTTTGATCTCAACTTCATTTGGTATCTCATTAAGAGAAAGCACAGATACTGTAGGAAATACCATTTCAATTAACCTTCTGAATGCTGGTCTTATCTTAGGAGATACGAGTATTACTGGTTGGTTATTGTGAAAATAAATTGTATTAATATTTTCTTTAATAGAATTTAATATTTTACCAGTAGTCTCTGGATCAACTGCGGGGAAAGACCCTTGCAGAGATTTTTGAATATTATTTGATACAATATTCTCAACTTCAGGCGAAAGCGTCATAATTGTCATGATTCCATTTTCGTCAATTAGTCCATTACAAATACTTCGTCCAAGTGAAAAACGTACATACTCTGTTAATACTTCTGTATCCTTAGTTATTCTAGCATTGTCTGCTAGAGATTCTAGAATAGTTACCATATCCTTTATGGCTACCTTTTCTTTAAGAAGACTTTGAAGAACCTTTTGAACTTCCCCAATTGTCATAAGATCTGGTATTAATTCTTCAACTACGGTATTATATTTTTCTTTAACCGAATCAATTAATAATTTAGTTTCCTGTCTTCCTAGAAGTTCATAGGCATGATTCTTAATAGTTTCTGTTAAATGAGTTACCATTACAGTAGTTGGGTCTACCACCGTTAAGCCCTTGATTTCAGCATCTTCTCTTTGATCATTATTTATCCATACTGCTGGTAATCCAAAGGTTGGTTCAACAGTATTAATACCTTGAATAGTAATATCTTCTGAACTTGGATCAATACAAAGTAACATACTTGGCATCAATTCACCTTTTATTATTACAGTACCTCTTATCTTAACTACGTATTCATTTGTTTTTAGTTGCAAATTATCTTTAATTCTAATAGGTTGTACAACAATTCCCATCTCGAGTGCGCATTGCCTTCTTACAGATGCTATTCTTTGTAACAAATCTCCACCTGTAGCTTCATCTGCAAGTGGTATTAATCCATAACCTATCTCTATCTCCATAGGTTCTACAGAAATTAAGTTCATTACATCCTCTGGTTCTCTATTTTCTGTTTCAAAAGATTCTTGTTCTTCAGTTTCTGATTTTATTATTTTTTGATCTTTTTCATCCTTATTCAAGAAATAAGCACTGGTTGCCATAGCAATAGCGAGTATTATGAAAACAATATGTGGCATTCCTGGAATACAAGCCAAAACTACTAACACAATTGATGCTAAAGCAATAACTTTTGGAAATGTAGTAAGCTGCGATGTTATTTGGGTTCCCAAATTCACATTGCTACCAGATCTAGTAACTAAAATACCTGATGCGGTTGATATTAAAAGAGCTGGTATCTGACTTACAAGTCCATCTCCAACGGTTAATCTAACATAAGTAGTTGCAGCTGTTGCAATTGGCATACCAAGCATTACTACCCCTATTATTATCCCACCGAAGATATTAATTATAGTAATAATTATACCTGCTATTGCATCTCCTTTTACGAATTTTGATGCTCCATCCATAGCTCCATAGAAACTAGCTTCATCTTGAAGTTTTGTTCTTCGCTCTCTTGCCTGTTCTTCAGTTATAACGCCTGCATTCAAATCAGCATCTATACTCATTTGTTTACCTGGCATAGCGTCTAGCGTAAATCTAGCAGAAACTTCTGATACACGCCCAGCACCGCTTGTAATAACAACAAACTGTATAATTATTATTATTAAGAAAATAATTATTCCGACTACATAGTTACCACCAACAACAAACTCACCAAAAGCTTCTATAATATCTCCTGCATAAGCCTGTGTTAATACAAGTCTTGTAGATGAAATATTTAGTGCTAACCTTAAAAGTGTGGTAATAAGTAATAATGTTGGAAAAACTGAAAATTGCAAAACTTCTGTCGTAAACATTGTTAATAATAAAATCACAACTGCGAGTGTAATATTAAATGCAATTATTACATCAAGAAGTTTGGGTGGTAATGGAATAATAATCATAAGAACTATTGCAATTACTCCAAATGCAACTAAAACGTCCAAATTATTCTTTATCTTAAATTTTGCTTTTTCAGCCACAAATATCATCCTTTACTATTTTTTCTTCAGTTTATATACCAATGCTAATATCTCTGCTACTGCTTGATACATATCAGCTGGGATTTCTGAGCCTACCTCTAATTCCTTGTATATTAACCTTGCTAAAGGTTTGTTTTCAATAATTGGGATATCATTTTCACTTGCAATTTCTTTTATCTTTATTGCCACATTATCTGCACCAATAGCCACAACTATAGGTGCCCCATCCTCTCCTTGCTCATACTTAATTGCAATAGCTAAGTGGGTTGGATTTGTAATGACAACTGTTGCATCAGGTACGTCTTGCATCATTCTACCCGACGCCATTTCTCTTTGTTTCTGCCTGATTTTTGATTTAATCAAAGGATCTCCTTCTTGTTGCTTATATTCTTCCTTGATTTCCTGCATACTCATTTTTAGTTCTTTATTATGTTTATATTTCTGATAGGCGAAATCAATTATAGATATTATAAGCATAACTATTGCTATTTTAAAAAATATATCTATAACCAGACTTCCAAAGGCCGCCAAAATAGCTTCTATTTTCAAACTCCCATAATTCATTATTTGCATATAGTTGTTTTTAACAAATTTATAAGCTATAACTGATATAAGAGTAACTATAGTTAAATTTTTAATTAAATCCACCACTGATCTCATGGAAAATATTTTTTTGAATCCACTTATAGGATCTAGTTTTTTAAGATCTGGTTTAAGTGGTTCACCTGTAAATATAAACCCAGATTGCATAAGGCTTGCAACTATTCCCATTATCATAATAGGAACCACAATCGGCAAAATTAAAATACCAAATTTCATAATTGATACCAAAAGCACAGTTTTAAAAGTATACTCAGTAAGTGTAAATGTTAAATAATTATTTAAGAAAAGAATTATTATACCTTTTAAATTATCTAGAGTATATGCCCCAAGAGTCATCATCAGAAGTGTTACTGTGAGTAGTGTTGTGGTAGATGATAATTCCTTGCTTTTGGCAACTTGCCCCTTTTTCTTTGAGTCACTTTTCTTCTTAGGAGTAGCATCTTCAGTTTTTTCACCACTATCCGATGAGACAAAAACAAGTAGTGGTATTACTTTATAAAGCCCCTTGATTATATCTGGAATAGTGTAAAAAGAATTCACTATTAGAGTAATAGCCGCAGGAAGCACTAATGAAAAACAAGCAAGTCCTATTACTATTTTTATTGGCATACCTAAAATCATAACATTTAATTGTGGTACTGTTCTCGAAACAAGACCAATACTTAAATCTGTTATAATAATTATTAAAATAATCGGTATTGCTATTTTTAATCCAAGCGTGAAAAACTCTATGAAAACTTTCAGCATCATCATAGCAGTTTGCTGCGATAATATAAATTTTCCAATTTCAACATTATTAAATGAATCAATAATTGCTCTAATTAACATATGGTGGCCATCCACTACGAAGAACATTACCATACTTACCCAATAAAGCAAATTTCCAAGTAAAGTAACATTTTCGTTAGATATCGGATCAAACATACTCATCATAGAAAATCCGATTTGGAAATCCATAAGTTGACCAGCCATTTGTGCAGAGTAAAAACAAAACTTTGTTAAGTACCCAAGCATTAAACCAGTAACAACCTCTGCTAGTGAAAATATTATCAGCGTTCCATTATTAGTAATCAAATTTACATTTTGATAATTAATACCTGGCATAATTATAAAAGTGAAAACAGCACAAAATCCGACCTTGAGCAAAACAGGGGCAGATTTAGGGAAGAAAATTGGTATACTCATAAAGAATGCTGATATTCTAAGGAGTACCATGATAAAGCCTAAATAGTAAGCCATATTAATCAAAACAATTCCACCTAACCTCCCATATTTGCTATAAGTGCAAAAATCCTAGTAGTAAAATCAAGCATTATATGGAGCATCCAACTACCCATTAATAAGCCAATTAGTGCTACTGCAACGAGTTTTGGCACAAAAGTTAATGTTTGCTCTTGAATTTGAGTAGTAGCTTGGAATATACTTATTATTAGCCCTACTACAGTAGCTACAACTAAAATTGGAGCAGATACCATTATTGCAGTATAGATAGCATCTTTTATTACGGATAATACAATATTCTCTGTCATTTAATTCACCTCAACTAAAACTCATAATCAGCGCTTTTGCAAGCAAATTCCATCCATCAACCATAACAAATAATAATAATTTAAATGGAAGAGAAATCATAACTGGTGGTAACATCATCATCCCCATAGCCATAAGGATACTACCTGTTACTATATCTATTATAATAAACGGTATAAACAGCAAAAATCCCATTTCAAAAGCTCGCCTTAATTCACTTATTATAAATGATGGCACAACAGCATATAATGGTACTTTGTCATATGTAACTACAGGTTTTCCATTTTTAAGTATTTCTTTTCCATTAGCATCAACTTGATTTTTAACTGTATCTTGTAATTTACCTACATCTAAGAAAAGTTTTAAATCTTTTGCTCTAGTCTGTTTTAACATAAAATCCCTCATGGGTTTAGAACCTTTTTCAATTGCAACCTTTTGAGTTATTTTACTGTTTAAATAAGGAGTTAAAGCCTCAGTATTGATTTTCGTAAATGTCGGAGCCATAGTAAAAAATGTTAAAAATAGAGCAAGTCCAATTATAACCTCTTTCGGTACTGCATTTTGAATACCTATAGCACTTTTGAATAATGATAACACTATAATTATTCTTACAAAACTTGTAGACATTATAATAATTGATGGCAATAAGGTAAGTACTGTTAGAAGTAATAATAACTTAATATTATCAACATACTCCTTTGGTGTACTTGCATTATCAACTGAAATATTGATTTTAGGTATTGGTATTGTAGTTGCATGTACAATGCTTATCGTAGCTATACAGGTTATAACAAGAGCTAAAGCAAAAACGAACAAATTTTTATTTTTTATTTTCATATTTAACTTCCTCTTTAGTTTGCTTTTTCAAAATATGTTTTTTGAATAAATCTTTCATGTCTTCATATTGAGGTAGCTCTTTAATTTTTTCTATTTTTATAATTTCTTCGCTAGGCAATTCAAATAAAATTTTAATATCATTTAAACTTGATGATATAGCATAGGCTTTATCACCAATTTTTACAACTGCAATACTATTTTCTTTAGATAAAGAAATTCTATCGAGTACCCTCATATATCGACCATCTTGCAATTTACGAAGTTTGGTTCCTCCATATTTCAATGATAAATATAACATAAATAATATGAAAGGTAAAAATATTAGAATTTTAAACATAAGTACCCAAAATTCTTTCTCCATTATTTTATCACCTACTGTACCAATAAATCATTAAAATATACATGATCTATTTTACCTTTTGTTAAAACTGGATTTATTTTAGTTATTAATTCTTTTTTTATATTATCAACAACACTATCATCAAAATCTGCTGCTTTTTTAGATCTTAGAGTTTTAATAACTAAATCCCTAATAATGGGTTTTTGTGCTTTTATCTCTGTATCTAAATCTGTATTTTCACCATACCCAACGTAAATAAGTACCTTTAGATACCTCTTTGCATCACTATCCGTTAAATTCACTAAGCATTCATCTAATGAATAAGTCACCTCTTTTGTCTCTACAGCCTTAGTTGTTGAAGCAGGTGTTGCTCCTTTTTTACCAGCTAACATCATACCGCCAAAGGTCGCACCCCCAACTACAATTAGTCCGAGCAATACTATAATAACTAACTTTAACGAATTTCCTTTTTTTGGTTTTTCACTCATTTCGTAATGGCCTCCTTATCATTTGCAACAATTAAAATATTTACTCTTCTATTTAAAGCTCTATTTGCATCACTACTATTTGCTGCAATAGGTTGATATTCACCACAAGCTACAGATTTAAATCGGTTTGGATGGGCTTGTCCTTTTGTCACCACAAAATACTCAAGTACTTGTAGCGCTCTATCTGAAGATAATTGCCAATTGTTTTTATATTTAGAATTATTAATTGGTTCATTATCTGTATGTCCCTCTATTACAATATCATTAGGAAATGTAGATATTAGTGCATTTATTGAATTTAATACTGACTTACTTTTATCTATAATTTCTGCATTACCACTCTCAAATATAATATTTTCACGAAGTTGAATTATAACTCCCCTATTGTCAGTTTTTATCTCAACTATTGAGTCTAATTCTTTATTTTTTATGAAACTTTGAACCTTTTTATAAATACTTTGTGTATCACTACCTGCTGCTCCAGATTGTAACGGTAACCCAACTAATGGAACATCTCCATCTTTAACACTGAAACTGCCATTTATGGTTTCACCCGTAAATACAGATTGAAAAGATGATGCAACTTGTTTAAACTTAGTTGCATCAACTGTTGAAAAAGAATATAATACTACGAAAAAAGTCAGAAGCAGTGTCATTGTATCTGCAAAAGTAGCGAGCCAAGTATCTGTTCGTATCTCAGGTCTAATCTTCTTTTTTCTAGACATTCTCACTCACCTCAACTACTTTCGCCTGCTCCTCAATAAATTTAATTCTATCGGGCGGTGATAAATAAGTGGTTAATCTTTCTTTAACACTCCTTGGATTTACTCCAGATTGTATTGAAAGTATTCCCTCAAGCATCATTTCACGATTATTTACTTCAATGCTAGATTTATAGGTTAAATTATGCGCCATAGGAATTAATACTAAATTTGCAAGTAATGCACCATAGAAAGTAGTTATTAATGCTTTCCCCATACCAGAAGCTACGGCGGAAGTATCACTTAAACTTGATAGCATTTGAATAAGTCCTATAAGTGTACCAAGCATACCAAAAGCTGGTGCATAAGCTGCCCAAGCTTTTAATATATTAATCCCATCCTCGTGGCGCCTTTCCATTTCATCTATTTCCAGCTCCATAACTTCTTTTATTGTTTCAGGGTCTAGACCATCAACAACCATTTGAAGTCCTTTTTTTAAAAATTTATCAGGTAATAAAGCTATGTCATCCTCAAGAGATAAAAGTCCACCTTTTCTTGCTTTTTTAGATAAACTTATAAAACAATCAATGATTTCTGTACTAGCTGATGTGTTTTCTTTAAATGATTGTTTTATAATTTTTGTAACATTCTTCATTGCTGAAATAGGATAAGCTATAAGCAGTGCAGCAAATGATCCACCCACAGTAATTGCTATAGAAGCTGGGTCAAAAAATATTTTTAAGTTAGTTCCACCAGATGCCATCCCCCATACCGTTAACCCGAATCCTATCACTATTCCAATAGTGGTCAAAAAATCATGCTTCTTCATGCAACTGCCTCCTAAAACTTGCCAGTAAATATCCTATTCTTATACTTTATTACCTCTTCAATTACCTCATCTGTACTTTCAATCACAATATACTTTTTCCCATTTGTTAAGGTTATTAATGTTTCTGGCATTATTTCAATTTTTTCTATAACCTCTGCATTTAATACAAATTCTTTATTATTTAACCCTGTAAGTTTTATCATGGGCCCTCCTATGATACTTTACTTATTCTATCTCTTTAGACCTATTATATCCTGTAGTATTTCATCTCCTGTGGTAATTGTCTTACCCATTGCCTGGAAAGCTCTACTTGCAACTATCATATCTGTAAACTGCTCAGCAAGATCAACATTTGACATTTCAAGCATTCCGGAAAGCATATCACCGTAACCTTTACTATTATCAGCAGTAGCTCCTGTTCCTGACCTAACTATAGCTACTCCTGAGTTAGAAGTGCTTGCATATTGATTTTTGCCAATCTTACTTAGTCCTGCCGGGTTTTTAAATGATGCCATAGCAATCTGTCCAACTGCTGCAACAGAACCATCTGCTAAAACAGCCTTAATAACCCCATCCTTTTCTATAGAATAAGTTTTTACTCGCTGTAGTACATCCTTAGAATTAGGCATTGTATCAGGTATTGTTAATGGAATGAGTTCACCATTAGTTGATGATGTAGTAGTCGCAACATTGGCGTCTGCAAATTTTATGGTAAGTTTACCATCGGTATCATAACTTAAACTTCCATCTATCGCGTAACCCAAAACTCTTTGCCCGTCTGATGTCAACAAATGACCAGCATCGTCTAATGTTAATGCCCCATCTCTTGTATATGATATATCATTAAATGTATTGTCTGTAATTGTTTGAGATGTTGTAGTGCCTGCAGTAACATCTGTTTTTGCCGTACTATTAATGGCTCCCTTAGCAACCATTAAATACCCTTCTCCATCCATAGCAACATCTAGAGTTCTAGATGTTGGCTGCATCATACCTTGACCTACCATGGTATCTATTCCTGCCATTTGAACTCCAAGTCCTATTTGCTTTGCGTTAACTCCACCTGTATTTGTTGATGATGCAGATGCATCAGATATACTTTGACTTACCATATCTTGAAATCTAACTCTCGAACTTTTAAAAGCTGTAGTTCCAACGTTAGCTATGTTATTTGCTATAACATCCAATTTTTGCTGATTCACTTTCATTCCACTTATTCCAGCATATAATGATCTTAACATAATATTACCCCCATTTTTTTAGTAAACACTTTGCTTCCGTCATTCCACAAAGTTAAGCTCCCTATAAGGTCCAGCTTATATCATAACTACACTATCTATATTTGTTATTACATTTCCTGTGCTTTGATTTTTATCCATTGCGGTAATTACAGTCCTATTTTTAATACTTGTAATCAAAGCCATGTCCTTATACAATATTAAAGATTGTTTAGCACCTTTGCTATCCGCCATATTTATACCTTCATTAATCTTCTTCCTATCAGCATCATCTAAGTTTATATTTCTACTATTAAGCCTTTGTGCTGCATGAGACGATATGGTAAAACATTCTTCTTTTTTTACTTGTTTATCTAAAATATTATTAAATGTACTTTTATCTTTACTTAAGCTACTCTCTTCTTTATTAACTTGAGCACTTTTATTTTGTAAACCAACACCTGAATAATCAGCAAAGTTTGCCGTTGAATATAATTTGCCGTTTACCACTCTATAGGACATATAAACATCACCTTACTATCTTAATTAATTACTTTTTTATCCTACTTTTGAAATGTCATCATAACTTATATCCTTAGTGACTTCCTTACTATCCTCTTGATAAGAAATAGTTAAATTAATTCCTGTTGTAGTTTTAGCCACACTTTTAACAGTTCCTGTATATGCTACTTTAGCATCACCTAAAGCTACTGTTGTAACTTGTTTGCCCATTAGATTTATAGCAGCAGAAAATGCTGTATTATTATTCAAATAATTCGATGTAGCGTTTGATACATCTATAACATCTGATAAAGTGTCAGCTGGGAAATCTTTCGTAGTACCATCTGTCAATTGTACTGCCATGTAAGTTTTACCTGCATCCTTATAAACGGCTTGAACAGTTCCCCCATATTGAACTCCTTTATCATCATAACTATCAAAAGCTACCATCTTTCCTACTAGCGAAGTTGAGTTTGAAAAAGTCACATTGGTATTTAAATTTGACATTTGTTCTAGTGACGCAAATTGTGCCATTTGAGCTACAAATTCTGTACCATCTTTAGCCGCCGTTGGATCTTGGTTAGTAAGTTCGGCCGAAAGTATTTTAAGAAAAGAATTTTGATCCATTGCTGTGCCTTTCTTTACAATTGCAGTTCCACGAGTTGTTGCTCTAGATAAAGCTGCTTGTTCTGCGCTTGTTAGTACTTTTGTATTTGTTGCTGCTGTAACATCAGTTGCCATTTTATATCACCCCTTAAATATTAATTTTCATCTTACATAACTAAACAAACTTATTTACTTGATTATCTTCTTTAACATAGTTACTGCTTATCGCAACATCATCGTCTATATCTACATTAGTTTTTGAGTCGTTATCTTGTTTTCCATTATTATTGTTATTGTTTCCACTAGAGTTCTTGTTAAAAAAGGTTGAATCCTCATATACGTTTATATCTAAGCTTTGAATTTTAATGTCCATATTTTTTAATCTATCTTGAATATCCTGAACATTATTATTTAACAAGTTATAAGTTTCCTTATTTTGCGCCAATATACTAGCCTTCATAATTCCACTTTCCATAGTAAGTTTTATTGTAATTTCTCCAAGTTCCCTAGGATTCATTTTCACTGTTAAATCCTTTATATTATTAATTTCCATGAATTTTACAGATTTAATTACATCTGCTTCAAAATTATTTTTATCAACTACTAAATTTGTACTTAGTACTTTGGATGCATCTGAAGTTTTCACAGTTTGAAATTGATTCATAAAATTAACTGCTTTTGATATTTTCGCATCGTCCTTATCTCCACTTAGCAACTTATTAAGAAATTTTTCCTCAGAGGAACTATTACCGGAAGATTTATTATCCTTTTTATTATCACTTGAACTCTGATTTTGATTTTTAGAAATACTTTCAGAAGTTAAATCTGTGTTTTGCGACTTCACCATTTTTATTGAATTGTCTTTTATTGATTTATCCTCATTATTATTGCTGCCAATTTCAGGAGTAGGTACTTTTAATAAATTCAAATCTGATTTTGTATCCTTAACCTGCGTAGTTAGCTTTTGAAGCATAGCTAGCATTTCGGGTGTCACTTTCGTATTTTCTTTTGAATTTTGTAGTAATGATACTATCTCACTAAGATTGTTTTTTAAATCACTTTTTGTTTCAGGTGTCAAATTTTCTGCACCTAATAAATTTTCTATATTAATAGAAGAAAGTTCAGTCCCTGAGCTTTTAGTAATTGTAGTTTTATCAGTACTTTGAATCATAACAGTTAAAGATTGTAATAACTGCTGAATTTGTGCCATTTGATCAGTAGATTTATCGGTACTTGCTGAGTCTCCTGAAGTAGTCTTAATGTTTTGCTTTAATAAAGCAATAATTTTCTTTAAAACATTATTCATCTTAATACCAGCATCTTCTACCGAATCTTTTGGCAATTCCTCGATATTTTGATTTAGTGTTTTAATTGCTTTTTCTATAGTGCTGTTTATATCTGTACTTACCTTATCACTAGTGTCAGCATTAACTACTATATTTCTGGGCAATCCATCAATATTTTGTTTAAGTGGATCAACAGACTTGTCTATAACATTGTTTATATCTGCACTTATCTTGTCTCCAGTAGCAACATCATCTAAACCCTTTGTTGTATCTCCTTCTGCTGTAGTTTCGCTAACATTATCCTTCTGATTCTCGTTATTTGTTTCATCTGAATTTTTTATCTTTGTTTCATCCAAGTTTTCTTCTTTGTCATTTGTTTTTTTAACATCATCATTTGGTAAACTCTTAGATTTTAGTGTTTGGTCATCTAAGGCTTTTTTAAATTCCTCTTTTCTAGCTGGTTGTTTTGGCGTATCAACTTTAGTAGGAGTATTGTAAGTTATCACATTATTATTTACATTCACTTTTCTCACCTCCTTTAATAACATTTATGGAAATAAATAACCATTAATATATAAGTCTATTTATTTCCATGAATCTTTGCATTGTTTCTAATAAAAGCAAAAAGTGCAAACTCATCATTACTTTTTTGCTCTATTAAATTTTGTTCTTTTAAAAATGTAATCTTCTGCTTTTCTTTCAAAATTTCAACAGTCTTTTTTTCAACTTGACATAACTTCAATTTTTCCCTTTTTTGCTCTAATATCTTGCCTTTATCCTCAAGTACTATAGTATTTTTATCTATTGAATAGTTCAAAGCATTTAAATAATTCTGCTTAATTTTCTGCTGTATAATTGACTCATAAGCATCAATATTTCTATGAGCCGAATAATTTTCTTTTAAGCTGTTCAGCTCTTTTTCCACCATGTTTTTTTCTCTTTGTGCTTCTTTAAATTCAAGTTTACTTTTATCTTCAAAATCTTGTCTAATATCGAGAAGTTTTTGAAGTCTGAACTTGTACGCTCCGCTCATATAAAAACTCCTCCCATAAAAACATCCCCCAAGGGACTCCATTGAAACATCTATTCAAACATATTTTGGAGTACACTTAAACTAACATTAATGTCTGTATTTTCATTTGTATCCTGCTTTAAAAAAGCCTCTATACTATCATTATACTTAATTGCATTATCAATTTTTTCGCTACTGCCCTTTACATAAGCACCAATATTTATTAGATCCTCAGAATCTTTATAAGTTGCCATTAAATCTCTTGCAAGTGAAGCGGCCTTTTTATGCGCAGGCGTAGTGATTTCAGACATCAATCTACTAACACTATTTAGGACATCAATGGCAGGGTAATGATTTTTACCAGCAAGCGCTCTTGATAAAACTATGTGACCATCAAGTATTCCACGCACTGCATCTGCTATTGGCTCATTAAAATCATCACCATCTACAAGAACTGTATAAAAAGCTGTAATAGATCCTTTATCAGACATTCCACTGCGTTCCATTAGCTTAGGTAACATTGCAAATACTGATGGAGTATATCCTTTACTTGCTGGAGGTTCTCCAATAGCTAGTCCAATTTCCCTTTGTGCCATAGCAAACCTTGTTACTGAATCCATCATTAGAATTACTTTTTTCCCTTGATCCCTAAAGTATTCTGCAATAGCAGTCGCTGTAAATGCACCCTTTAATCTTACCAGGGCTGCTTTATCAGAGGTTGCACATACTATAATTGATTTTTTCATTCCCTCCTCGCCTAAATCCTTTTCTAGGAAATCGCGAACTTCACGCCCTCTTTCACCAATAAGTGCAATAACATTTACATCTGCTTTGGCCCCTCTTGCAAGCATTCCAAGAGTCGTACTTTTACCTACTCCACTGCCTGCAAATATACCAACTCTTTGACCTTCTCCACAAGTTAAAAAGCCATCAATTGCCCTAACTCCAGTAGGCAGAATTTCTTTTATTCTACGCCTTTTTAAAGGATCTGGCGGAGATGCATTTAAAGAATATGCTGTGTATTTAGTAATCTCATCACCATTTAATGGATTTCCTAGCCCATCTAGAACCTTTCCAAATAATTCATCTGAGCATTTAACACTAAGTGGGCTTCCAGTTGGCACTACTCGGCATCCAGGTGATATACCCACTAGTTCTCCAAGTGGCATGAGTATTACGTCCTTCTCACGAAAACCAACAACTTCACAGGGTATCTCTTCATTTGATATATTATAAATGTTACATACTTCACCTACAAATGCTGTTATTCCCTGTACCTCAATTGTAAGTCCTATAACATTTTTCACCACCCCCTCAGAGTAAGTGTAGTTAATATCAGGAATCTTTTTCATTAAATACTCAAAATTTAGAGATACCATAAAATCATTCACCCTCTTTATACTTGTAATTGCTCTTCCTTAAACATTTCAACTATTTTTTCTATACCATAAGATATACTTACAATACTTTTACCTGTTTCTTTTTCTATAACAGCAGTTCCATCCTCTAAGAAATTATCCTCTATTACAAATATATCACCTTGAAATGCTAGTTTAGCTTTCCAGTTTTCAACTTGACCCTTTACAGTATCAAAATGAGTGTTATTAGTTTTTATAATATATAATTTTATATTTCTTTCAGCTTTTAAAGTATTAAAAATCATCTCATTTATTGAGTCTGGCTCTTTCACTTCTTTTTTTAATATATTCTCAGCTATGCTTACAATTAGGTCTTTTATATGTTTTTCTTTCTCTATTAAGAATTCATCATACTTAGATTTTGAAAGCTTTAACATATCATCTGCTTGTGCCCGTACAACATTTGCCTCCTGCGTTGCACCGCTAATTGCTTCATTATACCCATTTTCATATCCTTCTTTATTCCCTTGTTCAAGCCCTTCTTTAACTGCTCCAATTTTCGCCTCTGCAGCATCAATGATAGATTTTGAAATTATTTTTTCACTTTCGTGTCTTGCATTTTGTAATATATTGCTAGCAAGTGTTTCATAACTTTCCATATTAGCATTTTTTACAACTTGCTGCTCATCCATAATTTTGGGCAGAGGCTTTGCAATTAAATGAGTGCTTATTTCTTCCTCACCCTGCTTTAAAACATTTGAATTTTTTATCACATTAAATGACAATCGATTCCTCACCGCCTCTTGAAAGAACAATTTCGCCAGCTTCATCTAAACGTCTCAAAATACCAACAATTTTTTGTTGTGCTTTCTCTACATCCATAAGTCTTACTGGTCCAAGGAATTCCATATCTTCTTTCAAAGATGCTGCTGCTCTCTTAGATTGATTCTTGAATATAGTGTTTGCAACTTCTTCTGAACATCCTTTTAATGCAAGAGATAAATCTTTAGTATCTATTTCTCTTAATGTTCTTTGTATTGAAACATCATCCAATGTAATAATATCCTCAAATACAAACATAGATTCTTTAATCTTTTCTGCAAGTTCTGCATCTTCTCTTTCAAGGCCTTCAGTAATATTCTTTTCTGTAGTTCTGTCAACTTGGTTTAGAATTTCAACTAGAGATTCTATTCCACCAATTACAGCACTATCTGTTCTAATTACAGAAGATAGTTTACCATTTAAAACTTTTTCAATTTCTTTTATAACCATAGGTGAAATACTGCTCATAGTTGCAATTCTATAAGATACTTCACTTTGCAGATCAAGTGGTAACTCTGCCATTATCTGAGCAGCCTTATCCGACTGCATATAACACATAATAAGTGCTATTGTTTGTGGATGCTCATTTGCTATAACATTTAAAAGTTGATGAGCATCTGCCTTCCTTGCTATGGCGAATGGCCTATATTGTTGAGTTTCTTCCATAACCTTGTCTAAAATTTCCTTTGCTCTTTGCGAACCTAGTGCCTTTGATAACAAATTCTTTGCATATTCAATTCCACCTTCTAAAAGAAAATCCTTAGCCTTATTCATTTCCATAAATTCACCTAAAATTGACTTCCTAAGTTCTGGTTTAACTGAAGTAATATTTGCAATCTCATAAGTTATTTTTTGTATATCTTTCTCTGGCAATTTTTTTATTATACCCGATGATGCGTCCGGACCTAAAGTTATAAATAATATAGCTGCTTTTTGAATTCCCGAAAGTTTTTCACCTTTAGCCACTACTTATCACCTCTCATCTTCTGTCAGCCAAGACTTAATTATATCTGCAACTTGTTCTGGTTTATCTGCAGCATATTTTTTAACTTGATTCTCCATACTAGATTTTTTATCATTAGATTCAAATTCAATAGGTGGAAAAATTTCTTCCTGCTTTGGAGGAATATTATCTCCAATCATCATGTCAATTCCCTCTGTAGTTACTTCTTCCTTCTTCCTTGACCTACGAATTACAAATATTACTATAATAAATATTAGAATAGCTAAAACGCCTACTGCAATACGAGTATATAATATTTTAGACGCTGCCGCCTTATCTGCATTTGCTATATCAAGGAGCGCTTGCTGAGCAGCTTTTTTAGCCGCCGTATTAAAGTACAATCCTTCTATACTTATAGTGTCTCCTCTAGCTCCAGAGTATCCAATAGCTTGTGCAACTAAATTGTTTACAGAAGTCTTAGTAGCTGCATCCAAATTGCCATCAAGTACTACCGAAGTAGTAAGTTTTTTAACTGCTCCAGGTGCCTTCACTACATCGTCAACAGTTTGTGAAACATCATAATTTTTCGTTCCATCTTTGCTTACAATATTTCCATCTTTAGTAGTTGTAGGTGATGTATTTTGCGTCGCATTATCAACCGGACTAGTTGATAAACCAGTGCTTGTCCCACCGTTCCATGTTTCAGTATCGTGTGAACTTACAACTGATCCCGTTTTGCCATATGTTGTAGATTTTCTTGTAAGTGTATCAAAATCAAGGTCTGCATTTACAGAAACCTTAACACT
Organism: Clostridium estertheticum; assembly: GCF_026650985.1. Lineage (GTDB taxonomy): Bacteria > Bacillota > Clostridia > Clostridiales > Clostridiaceae > Clostridium_AD > Clostridium_AD estertheticum_C. The sequence continues at coordinate 512,810 of NZ_CP086239.1, read as the reverse complement.
ATCTTTATATACAGGCTCAAGCACCTTCATTATTTTCGCTTCTAAACTACTCTCAATTTGTGTTTGAAGCGCTTGTTGATCATCTGTAGAGTCAGTTAATGTCTTCTTTTCCTTGTCGTATAATCCTTCAGTTAGAAGTTTAAAGTCATCAGAGACTATACTCACATTTTCCTTTGGAAGATTCTGCACAGCCCCAGTTAGTAATGAAACTATTGCCTTTACCTGTTCATTAGTAAGTTTAGTCCCTGATTTAAGTTTTAATACAACTGATGCTGTAGCCGGATCTGTTTCTTTAACAAAAGCAGTGCTTTCTGGCATAACCAAATTAACCTTAGCTCCTTCTACTTCTGGGAAAGACTTTATAGCTCTTTCAATCTCGCCTGATAATGCCCTTTGATACATAATTTTAGTTTCTGTATCAGTAGGTGCCATTTTACTACTATCAAAAAGCTCAAATCCCTTACTTCCATCCGTAAGACTAACCTCTGACGCAAGCGTCATTCTAAGACTATCAATTTGTTCCTTAGGCACTAATATACTAGTCCCACTTACCTTATAGCTAACTTTATCAGTTTTTAGCTGTGCAACAATTGCCCCTGAATCTTCTGTTGACAAATTTGAATATAACGCAGCATATTTAGTTTGCGATGATGCTACTATAAAAGAGATAATGGCTATTAATATTACTCCCACAAGTATGCTATAAGCTATTTTTTTATTTCTGCTTAAGTTGCCCCAACTTTGCGAGAACTTATTTCTCACTTCAAGTAGCTTGCTCATATTCTAGCTCCCTTCCTATATCTGCATCCTATTAAATACATCATAGGCATCTACAAGTTTATTTCTAATTTGTACAGCTGTTTCTAAAGACAGTTTAGCTTCTGCTGTAGATAACATTACCTTCTGTATATCTGTTTCATCACCCTTTATAAAGCTTTGAGTGAGGTCATCAGATTCAATTTGTTTATCGTTAACTCCATCTAATTTTTCTTTTAATGTATCCAAGAAACTAATACCAGAATTTTCAGTATTAACAGCGTCCGTTTTAACATCATTAAGAACCGCTGTATTGCTTACATTTGCATTAATATTAATAGCCATAAAACACTCTCCTATTTACCTATTTCTAACGCTTTAGAAAACATACTTTTCTGAGCAGTCATAGAACTTACATTTGCCTCATATGCTCTTGTAGATGCAATCATATCTGCCATTTCATTCAGAATATTTACGTTAGGCATACTCACATACCCATCCTTATCAGCATCTGGGTGTGATGGATCATAGACACGCCTTAAAGCAGATGGATCATTTTCTATCCCCACAGCCTTAACCCCTTTAAAACTTGTTTTATATGTACTCGTAGTTTTATCTAATTCTTGTTGTAAGTTTTCTTGAAACACAGCTATCTTTCTTATGTACGGCTTTCCATTTTCGCCTCTAGTAGTAGTTGCATTCGCAACATTAGAGGATATTGTATCCATCCTTAATCTTTCCGCTACAAGTCCACTAGAACTTATTCTCATCCCCATAAACGCATCATTCATAATACTATTTGCCTCCTCCTATAACATAACTGGTAAGTGAAATCTTACTATTAACTTGACTAACAAGAGCCGCGTACATTAAAGTATTGGCTGCTTGATTAGTCATCTCAAGATCTATATCTACGTTATTACCATCCTGCCTTGCGCTAGTACTCTCATCTCTGTTTACTGTAATTTCACCATTACTATTACCTGCTTGAATATCTTTACTATTATCGGTTTTCATTGTATCTGCTGCCATGTTATCCTTTAAAGTTTCCTCAAATGTAACGTAAAGCCCTTTGTAGTTTTTTGTATTAATATTTGCAATGTTATTTGCACTTACTTTACTTCTTAACGCGGAGGCATCCATACTTTTTTTAAGTAAACTATATGTATCTCCTTTTGTAGAGCTTCCAATTATATTCAAAATCATCATCCCCCTTAATTTAGATATAAAATATATAATTTCTTGTTCAAATCTAATTTTTTGCAAAAATTAGCGAAATTTGTTTATAAAGATAATTTATTCCACTTCACAAGTATTATTATATACTATTTGCTTATTTTAGTGAATATTTTTTTAAAATTAATTTCACCAAAACTAATTTTAAATTCTAAGCTACTCCATTTTACTGTCGAAATACTTATTTGAAGGTTTATAATTATCAATTTACATCTTTTATTAAATTATGATTTGATTACATATTATTATTATATTATACATTATTGTTGTAATTTGTCTATGTATTAATCTTTGTAGCTAATAAAATAAATCTTCTTAACATAAATTAATTCTCAATATGAAATACGCATTTTTCGAGTTTAAGTTGCAAAATTGTGAAATAAATTTTTAACCCATTTTTACTAAAAAAAATATAATCGTTTACTAAACGATTATTATACTACTATTTCCCCTTAAATTGACAAAACGGGCCACCCAAAAGCAGCCCGTTTATTTTTACACCCCTGGTTACTTTGCGGACCAACGGGACACCTTGCTTATTGATCATCACCAAATTTCCAGAATTTACACGCCAAGGGTGCTAAATTCTCATTTTCTTTTTATAGTTGCCATAATTATAACCTCGACTTATTTGAGTATTATTAATTATTGCCAAATTCACAAAGATTTACACCCCTTAGCTTTCTTACACCCCAGGGGTATTAGGCAATGACATAATAAACTATTAAGCCTATTAAATTTCGGAGGATTTTTATACATACAATGAGCACAAGTAACTACTTTTTCACATGGACAATGTTAAAAAACGCAAAAAATCACAGCCCCTAGTGAGCTGTAATTTTACATATAATAAAATATTTCATTATACAATGGAATTGGTCTTAAAATACTGTAAATCATTACTTTACAATTTTACACGTACTATTTTATAGCCTTTAGTTTTGCAATATCTGCCCAATTATTAGCTGTTATAATTTCAACACTACTCATATCTTTTCTCATGCTCTTAACTTCACCTTTAATTTCGAAAACTTCATGCTTTAAATTTTCCTGCGCTGCTGATATAACATCCGTTTTATGCTCTAACGCTCTCAATATTTGAGTATGCTCTTCCTGTGCCATCTTAATTGATTTCACATCATCTTGCATTGATTTCATATCACTTTGCACTGATTTAATATCACCTTGCATTAATTTCATATCACTTTGCATTTCTTTTAGAATATCTAATATTTCCTTCTCCATAAATTCACCACCTAAATCTTTTGCTATTATTATATCATATTAAAGCTAAGGTTAAAATCATAAATAGTGTTTTATCGAATCATTTTGTTAAATACACCCCTGGGGTTTACTAGATAGATTTTATTGCTAATATTCTATCGCTTTCTAGAAATTTCTTTCTTGTAACCGATACATATATATCCCTACTCGCCGCTTTAGTTTGTGTTATGCTTACAATTAAATCTACTCTAACTGTTGTTGTCTTTGCTTTTATTGCTGTTCCTGTTCCTATTAAAACTCCACCTTTTGCCATTGAGTATACTTTTACTATATCCCCTATAGCTAAGTTTTGGATAAGTACCCTGTCTAATACTCCATCTGAATTATTTATTACTACTATATTTCTATCATATAGTGGTGCTGACTTTGCTTCTGAATCATAAGGTACCCCTGATGTCCTATCACTTTCAAGAAATGCTTCTCTTGTTACTGATACATATATATTCCCACCAGTTGTTCCAATTTGTTTTATACTTACTGTCAAATCTCCTAGTACTTTTTCAGTTGCCGTTCCTATTACGATTCCACTTGTTGCTGATGAATATACTTTTACTATATCTCCTATAGCTAAATCTCTAACCACTACAGCATCTGCTGTTCCAGCTGCATTGTTTGATACTAGTATATCGCTTTTATATAATGGTATTGATTTTGCTTCTGCAGTATATGTTGCTGATGTTCTATCACTTTCAAGAAATGCTTTTCTTATTACTGATACATAAACATTTCCACTCGCTACTCCAATTTGTTTTATACTTACTGTTAATCCTGACGCTGTTGCAGTTGAGGTTCCTATTATGACTCCACCAATTGCTGCTGAATATACTTTTACTATATCCCCTATATATAAGTTTTGAACCACCACAGTATCTGGTGTTCCAACTGCATTATTTGTTACTACTATTTGGTTTTGATCTAATGGTGTCGATTTCGCTTCTGCATCGTATGCTACAGCTGTTGTTCTATCACTTTCAAGCAATGTTTTACTTTTAACTGTTACATATACATTTCCGCTCTCTGCTCCAACTTGTGGAATACTAACTGTTAAATCTCCAGCTACTTTTGCCGTTGCCGTTCCAAGAATATCTTCAGATATTGATGTGGAATATACATTTACTATATCCCCTATAGCTAACTTTTTAACCACTACTGTGTCTGATGTTCCAGCTGCATTATTTGTTACTACTATAGCTGCTGGATCCAGCGGTGTTGATTTTTCTTCTGCATCGAATGCTACACCTGTTGTTCTATCACTTTCCCGCAATGTTTTACTTGTCACTGTTAAGTATACATTTCCAGCTTCTGCTCCAATTTGATCAATACTTACTGTTAAATCTCCATCTATTTTTGCAGTTGCCGTTCCAAGTAGAACTCCATCCGTTGATCCAGAATATACTTTTATTATATCTCCTATAGCTAAACCCGGTACCACTACTGTATCTTTTGTTCCAGCTGCATTGTTTGTTACTACTATACCATTTGGATCTAATGGTATTGATTTTACTTCTGCTGGATATGCTACTGCTGCTGTTGTATCACTTTCCAGTAATGTTTTACTTGTAACGGATACATATACATTTCCGGCTTCTGCTCCAATTTGATCAATATTTACTGTTAAATCTCCATCTATTTTTGCAGTTGCTGTTCCAAGTAAAACTCCATCCGTCGATGTTGAATATACTTTTATTATATCTCCTATAGCTAAACCTGGAACCACTACTGTATCTTTTGTTCCAGCTGCATTATTTGTTACTACTATACCCCTTGGATCTAGTGGTATTGATTTTACTTCTGCATCATATGGTTTTTTAATTTTATTGCTCTCGAATAATCCTGTACTTTTAACAGATACATAAACATTTCCTGCTGATGTCCCAAGTTGTTTTATACTTATTTTCACATCCCCAGTAACCTTTGCTGTTCCTGTCCCTATAGATTTTTTATCTGTAGCAGATGAATATACATTTGCTATATCACCTTTTGCGAGGCCCGCTACATTTATAGTATCTGGGTCAACTGCATTATTAGTTATAGTTATATTTGTATCAACAGGTGGGTTAGACAGTTTGGCTGCAAACGCTGTCCTTGATGATGGTAAAAGCATTGATATAAATAATAGTACACCTAGTATTTTTGATAACAATTTTTTCATAAATTTAATCTCCTATTACTTCTATTTAAATTTATCTACTTCTAACATTTTCTAGTACTTTCAATGCATCCTGTGGTAACTGGTTTGATTGAACCATCATCGCATTCCCAGCTTCTATAAGAATATTTTCCTTAGAATACTCCATCATTTCAGTAGCCATATCTGTATCACTTATGCCACTTTCAGCCTCTTGTGTTTTATCTGATATCTCTGTTATAGAATCATATGTACTTTGAAATCTATTCTCTAAAGCTCCAACTTTACTTCTCGCTCCAACAATTGTCTTAAGAGCTTTATCTACAGCTTCTAATGATTCATCCGTTTTAGATACATCTAGATTATCAAGTTTTAAACCCCTTGTAGTTAAGTCATATCTCGGTATATCAATTTTTTCTCCTACATTAGCACCTATAATCATTGGTATAACAGCTGGTTCGCCTCCATCTAAAAGCTTAACTCCATTAAATTCAGTGTTATTTGCCATATCATTTGACCCAGCTAGCATTTGGTTTATTTCCTTTTGAATAACACCTTTATCATCATCCGTTATAGCCCCTCCAGCTTGTACCAATAGTTCTCTAACCCTTTGCAAACTACTAGTAATGCCTTCAAGACCTCCTTCTGCAGTTTGAAGCATGCTTACTCCATCTTGAGTATTATTTGATGCCATTTGCAGCCCTCTTATCTGCATTTTAAATCTCTCACTTTTAGCCATTCCATTCGGATCTTCTTTTGCACTACTTATTTTAATACCAGATGATATTCTCTGTAAAGACGAACTCTGCTTAATAAGGTTTTTGTTATATTCCTTATATATATTTATCGATGCTATATTTTTATTTATCCTCATAAAATCAACTCCATTAAAGTTTTTTAAATACTATATATTTTAATATATCGAAGAAACTATATTTTACGTTTGAAATTTTGTTATCCAACTATTTTCATTATTAGATTTTCACTATAATTTATATATTACTAATATACCATCACATCTGGTGGAAATAAATTTATTAAACTCTCGAAAGAAATATTCGCATCTTCTTTTGATATTCTACCACATACAAGATTTCTATATAACATATATAATTTCAAATGAAGATCTGGACTAGAATTCTTAACTTCTACCATTTTTTCAAATATCACATCTTCAACAGAAGATTTACTTTCTAAATTAATAAGACTAGAAACAAAGCTCTGTAATTCTTCAATCTTAATTTTTAAATGGGGCTCGCTAGAAAAAATATTTATTTCATTTAATTCTTTAATAATTTTTTCTATTGATTCTACTCCAATTGAAACTTGATTATCAATACCCACGTAATACCACCTCACTTGTTTAGTGTAATAAATACAATTGTTAATTTCTTATACTCTTATTTCTCGAACATTTTCTTCTATACTTTAGCTGATTTCATAAATTTTTAATTACACCCCTGGGATTAGGTGTATTATTTAGATTATGCAGTGAACAGTTCTTTCTGCTTTAGATATCGCCACTACCAGCACTATCGTCATATTGTTTTTCACAGTGCCAATAGTGCTGGTATTTTACTCTTAGAACAGTGTTGTCATCAGTACATTGTCCCACCTACTACAATTTTAGAGGGCTATTATGGCTGAAGCTGTGCCCTATTTTCCCTACAAAAATATGAATAGACCTATCCACTACAACAAAACGAGCACCAGTAGCTAATTCTATAGCCACTGATGCTCATTCTAATTTTTTACCATCCTTTGCTCTTTTACTTTCGCTATCTATATGTTTTACCTTGTACTGATAGATTGGTCCTGCTCTTATTGCGCACTTCCTTGCCATTTACTCATAAGATTTATTACACTTTTCTGCATTTCATCAGATTGTTTTAACATCGCTTCTGCTGATTGTTGTATTATACTGCTCTTTGTCATTTCCATTACTTCCTTTGCCATATCTGCATCACTTATTCTAGAATCTGCACCAGTCAGATTATAGCCGTAGTTGCCTACATTGTTATATACATGTTCTAATGCATTCTGATATGAACCAAATTTACCACGCTCTGCAGAAACTGTTTGTATTGCCTTATCAACTTTTTCTAGCGAATTTTTTCCTTCTTCAATTGTATTAACCGTTACATCATCTATTCCTAAATTAATTGTTCTAGCATCAAAAAGCTGCACTTTAAATTGCTGTTTAGAATTTGCCCCTACTTGAAGTTCTAGTGTTGACATTTCATCCTGCTGTTGCGTAGGTGTGCTGGAGGGTATTGAATTTTTAATATCTAGAGTTAAATCATTTTTAAGTTTATCAGAAATATCCGTTGATGAACTAGGATGATATATTTTCCCACCAGTGTAATCTGCTATCTCATTAAAGGCATCATCAGGAAATGAACCTCCCATTCCAAAAACATACGTTTGTATATCGTCACTATCTAATCCTATAGAAATATTAGATCCTTCAACTGCATTTTTAGCATCTGTCTCCGTTGAGATACTAGATTCATTATTAGTATCTGTAAATATAATAAAAATTTTTTTGGAATCTTGTCTATATGATAAATCGCTCCCAATTGTACCTCCTGGGATTGCATTTTGTATTATTTCATAAGGTGCTGTAACTTGTGCGGCACTTAAACCATTTAAATTATTTGCTATTTGAATAGGATTACTTTCGAAATCTTTAATATTGTACGGATTTCTAGCGCATAAATTTACTATAGCTACTTTAGTATCTGCAACTCCATTTAAACCTGCAACAAAACCTTCTATCCCACTTTTAACTGTATTAATATTACCTGCCATACTTCCTGAATTATCTACCATAAACACTATGTCCAATTTAGTACTAGGAGTTGGCTGTGTAGTATCCTCAGTATCTTGAATTGGAACCGTCAAAACTTTTATTTTATTAAATTCAGTATTATTAGCAATATCATTAATTGATGATTTTACGCTCTCAAGTTCATTTTGAATCTTCATTCTATCATCTTGATTTAAGGTTCCATTTAAAGCCTGTATAATAAGTTCCCTCATTCTTAATAGATTAGGGTTTTGTATAGAGCCAAGACCCGCTTCCGCTGTTTGAACAAGAGAAACACCATCTTGAATATTTCTACTAGCTTGTTCTAGGCCCCTGATTTGAGCCTTCATTTTTTGATCTATAGCAGATCCGGCCGCATCATCAGCTGCACTATTTATTCTAAGTCCTGAAGAAAGTTTCTCCATAGCACTAGATTTTGCTTTCCCTGCTGCATTAGATTTATTATAAGCAGTAAGTGCATTTATATTATGATTTATTATCAAACGAAACACCCCTATCAAAAATATATAGAATTAATGTACCATTCAATTATCGACCATTTTTACCATACCTTAACATAATACAGATTATTATCTAACTCAATATTTTGAAAAAATCATTCAAAATATTTACCAATTATAAATTAAACTAATAGATGTTGTATTTTATCTAGTTTTACTAAAAAACTGATGAATTAAATATCTTAAATTTCAAAAGGATAGCAAGGCAATAACTGGATTTTACTCTTTTTTCTACATAATAGAAATACCCATCTACAATAATAAAATAGGCACCAGCAGCTAATCCAATAGCCACTGATGCTCATTCTAATTTTTTTCCATCCTTTGTTCTTTTGCTTTCACTATCTATTGCACTAACCTGTGGCGCTAACTTATCTAGCCTATGATTAAAATTGCTTAGTTGTTGCTCAGTAACAGCGACTTGCTTACCTTGTTCCGCTATCTCTCTCATTTGTAGTAGCTTTACTTCTTTGACATTAAGCATTTTCTGATTATCCTGTGCCCACTTCATTTCCTGCTGTTGCTGCTTATGTAGTTCTTCCTTCTTATCCATTTGCTTATCTGCAATTACATCTAAATTCTGTCCACTATTAGAGTCTATTGCATCATTATGTACTTTTTCTATCATTTGTTTATCATTTTCTTTCCCTAGGTCTTTACCCGTATCCGTTTTCATTACTACTGCATCAGGATGTTGTTGAACTATTGGTAAACTCACTTCCATTGATATTCCTGATATGTCCATATGATTACCTCCTACTTGGTATTTTCCCAAAGCTAAAGTTACACTTACTTAGGAGTACTACTATTATAAAACAAGCATCAGTAGCTACTACTTCGCCACTGATACTCATTCTATTATTTTCTTATCTTCTGTTCTTTTGCTTTCACTATCTATCGCCTTGACCTGTGATGCTAGATTGTTTAGACTAATATTTACTGCTTCGATTTCCTCTGAACTTAGATTATCCTGCTTAGCCTGTTCCGTTATTTCTTTCATTTGTAGTAGCTTTTCCTCAATTATGTCCAGCATCCTCTGCCTATACTCCACCCACTCTAACTGCTGCTGCAATTCTTGCTTTAGTTCTTCTTTCTCATCCATTATTACTATGCCCAAGTATCCAAGTTTTGTCCTACACTAGTGTCTACTGCCACATTCTTCATCATATCAGTCATCTGAGTAGCATTTTCTTTACCTGTATCCATAGCCATCTTCATTACTGCTATACCTGCATTTTGCTGCACATTTGCTTGACTCATTACCATCGATAGTGCTGCTATATCCATTTGACTACCTCCTATATTATTTATTAATAACTCCCATAAGAATAAATTTGATTTCTTCTTTCCAACTTTTGCAGATTGGAATAATAGACTCTTTTACAACTTTCTTTGAGGTTTCTATATCATTTTTTTCAAAATAAGACATCATCTTAGATAGCTCAACATTTAAATCATCCTCTAGACTATTATTTATTGATTTATCCTTTAGCGGTCTAATTGTAGATTGAATATTTGTTAACGCCTCAACTAAAGTAGTTAATATCTTGAGTGTTTGATCAAAATTCTCCACATCAATATTGTTAACTATATGAACAATTCCTTCTTCAATGGTGGTTATTAAGTTTAATTTATCATAATCTAAATTTTGGTGTAAAATATTCACTTTTTTATCTTCTTTACTCTCTTTCTCTAGTATCTTCACTGAAGTTTCTTCGTCATAACCTTCAAAAATCCCTCTATTAGCAATTATTTCATCAAGTACGTCTACCTTACCTTTTACATTTATCCATTCACCAGTTCTATAATCACATATTTTTATTATTTCAGCTGGAACACCTACTACCACACAATGGTCAGGAACATTTTTAATTACTACAGCATTTGCTGCAACTACTACTCCAAATCCTATAGTAATATTTCCTATTATTTTTGCTCCAGTTCCTACCCATGAACCGTCTTTAATTAATACTTTATTCAATTCTTTTTTAAATAATTGAACTCTTATTGGCAATCTATAATTATAATATTCATGGTTGTTATCTGAAATATACACATAGGGAGCAAGCATAACATACTTACCTATTTCAATTTGATTAAACGCTTGAATTATGCATCCTATATTCACTAACACACCGTCGTTTATCTTTATATTCCATTCAGCCTTATCATTATGACAAAATTCATGAACCACTATACTTGAGTAATTACAAATATCAACCGAATCACCAATATAGATACCTTTGGCCCCTTCAAACTCAACATTACCACTTATTTTATTATTTTCTCCAAAATGCTTGAAATATAGTTTCATTTCTTCGTTCATACTAAAAATCCTTCCAATACTTATTGTCTAATTTTTAACTAATATAGCCATATATGCAACACTTGTATATTCATTATCTTTCATCAATTTCATTATATGCCTTAGATAATCATGACTATGATCTACAACCTTATTAAAGGATTGTATCAACTTCAATACTTTATCTATATCAAATGCTTCTTTATAAAAGCCTGCCATACCTATTAAATGCATTTTTACTAAGCTGTATTCAATAGTTAATAATACATAACTATCATATATGTTGTTACCATCAATAAATGGAAATAACCTTGTGAATATTTGATTAACTAAGAAATTTTCTAATATATAATCATACTTAGACATAAACTTACTATAATAATCGGCATATGCTTTATTGTAATTATCAGCTAATTCATTTATTGACATTTCCCCATCATATTTTATCCCTTGTAAAAAATCAGAAAAGCACTCCAAATATCTTTTACTATATGCTCCTATGAGAATTTTTTCCTCAGCTAATTCTTTTAATATTTCCATCTGTATTACACTTTGAGACGGAACATCTTTAAGGTTATCTTTAAAAACACCATTTACAACCATATCAGTATATTTCTCAATTATTCCTGGTATGCTATCAACTTCATTTCTTTCAGTGGCATCTTGAACTGCTTTAGAAAACAAGCCAAGTATAATTAACCTTTCCCACAATTCATAATCTCTACTTTTGATTATTTGAATTGAGAACATTCTAATTTCCAAAATATATTTATGTGGTTTATTTCTAAATTTAATATCGTTAGTACTTAAATTTAATAAAATCATATTTACATTATTTAAATTTTCATCCACTTCCTCAAATTCAATACCACTCTCATTTAACAAAGCTAATCGCGTAATTTCAGGACATGAGGTTACAGCTGATTTTTCAAATCGTCCGTTTATAATATGAACAATTCTCGGATAAGTTGTACAAACATTAGAAAGGTATTTTTCGCCTAACTCAGAGTAAATATTACAAAGTTTTTCACTATTTAAAAAAGGGCATCCACCTTTATTATTTAATTTTATTTTGGCATAATCCTCATTACTAGCATTATTGGTTCTATTTCTTGTAATACCTTTATGAAACAATTCCTTAAGTTTTACATTCGCAGAATTTTTATATTTCTTAAAGGTCTCTTTATCTAATGATATACTCCACCCTATACAACAACTATCCTCACATTTTGTGCCTATACATTTAAACGCCTTGAAATAAGTTGGTTGTACAACTCTTCTTACTTCTTTCATGAAATTATGCCTCCCTAGAATATTCATATTAGAGAAAAGAAGCCAGAGTTTTCACCCTGACTCCTTAATAATATTTTTATAAGTTCTTATTATCTTAATAATGCAAGAACTTGTTGTGGTTGTTGATTAGCTTGTGCAAGCATTGCTTGAGCAGCTTGATTAAGAATATTGTTCTTTGAGAATGTAGACATTTCTTTAGCCATATCTACATCTCTAATTCTTGATTCAGCTGATGTTAAGTTTTCACTTGATGTTCCAAGATTAGCTATTGTATGCTCTAATCTATTAGAGAATGCACCTAAATCTGCCCTTTGTCCTGAAACTGATTTTAATGCATTGTCAAGAAGTGAAGTTGCAGCTTGTGCTCCTTCTTTAGTTGACATATCAATTTTATCAATTCCTAAAGCAGCTGTTCTCATATCTCCAACTGTGATTTTCATTGTTTGTCCTGCGTTAGCACCAATTTGGAAGTCTACACCGCCACCTTGTGTTGAACTACTTTGTCCAGCTACTCCTATTAAGTTAGCTGCAGCACTATTATCAAATTTAATACTACTAGTTGCGTCTTTAGAGCCACTCTGAACTACAAACGCACCATCTTTAACAGATACTGAAACATTTGCTACTTGCTTATCTGTTGGTACTGTTTTATTGTAATCTGATATTGCTGTATTTAAATCTGTTTGTAAAGCTGTTCCAAAAGTTGTCATTTCATCGCCTTTAGCAGGGGCAGATCCAGTTAAAGCTTTTACCGCACCACCTGTAATAGAATTGAAATCAATAGCTATATCTTTACCGTCTACTGTAAATGTCATATTAGTTTTAGCAGGTGAAGCTACATTTGCTGATGTTACAAGTGCATCTAGATTAGCTGCACCAGCATCTGTTAATTGTCCATTAGATGGTGTACTACCAACTACTACTGCTGGTGCTGCAGAAACACCACTTCCAGCAATTTCCCATAAATTATCAGCTCCTGTTGCCGTTGTTGTAACTGAAATAGATGATGGACTTCCAGTAGCACCTGATGTGATAAGAATATGATTTGTCGCATCATTACTAACTGCAACCTTATCAATGCTCTTACCATAAGTTTTATTATAAGTGTCTATACCGTCATTAATCTTTGTTTTCAATAATGAAGCAAAACTTGCTCCAGTAGTATCTCCTGCAGTTGATTGTAATTCTGCTTGAGTGACTTTAAAGTTTATTGTTGCGCCATCAACTTTAATAGTTTGAGTTGCAGCATCAATACCAGTAGTAGCAGAAGCTATTTTACTAGCACCACCATTAAAAACTGTACCGGCAGTAAGTATACTTGAAGTTGCAGCTCCAGAATTACTACTTAGAACAGCCGCATTATCAACTCCTGCAGCCTTCTTAGCTCCAATAGAACCATCAATTAACTTAGTTGTATTAAATTCTGTTGTATTTCCTATTCTGTCTATTTCAGCTTTTAACTGAACAACTTCTTTTTGAACTGCTGTTCTATCATCTGCATTGTTTGTATCACTTGATGATTGAACTGACAATTCTCTTAGTCTTTGAACTATAGAAGTAGTTTCACTTAAAGCACCTTCTGCTGTTTGAATCATTGAAATACCATCTTGAGCATTAGCTGAAGATTGATCTAATCCTCTGATTTGTCCTCTCATTTTCTCTGATATAGCAAGACCTGCTGCATCGTCTCCAGCCTTGTTAATTCTTAAACCTGATGAAAGTTTTTCCATTGATTTGTTAGCATTTGTTGCGTTTATACCCATGTTTCTGTTAGCGTTCATTGCACCTAAATTGTGATTAATTATCATTATAAATTCCTCCTTGAATTTTTAGTAGGACATCCTTGTCCTCTATTGCTTATTTATAGTTAAGCTCGTTGCGAGCTGTACTAACTAAATTGTTGAAATGTCGCTTTTCAATCTTTCTTCGTTGCTTCTTTATTGAACTTCATCATCATGCGATATCAAGGCTTTCAGAGCATTGTAAACATCAAGTTGATTTGTAGCAAGTTTGGCAACCTTCTAACCTCATTTACTTATTTCCTAAAGCATATTTCTTTGTCTTTGCTTCTACTATTTATATCGTTACATCTAATAATAACTTTATACTTTTTTAAAATATATTTAAGAAATTAATACATGATATTAAAAATACATTTCTTAATTAATTACTATTATTTGTTCCAATTGCTTCTACTATTTATATCGTTACATCTTATTATAACTTTACACCTTTTTAAAATATATTTTAAATCTTTTTACTTAAGAAAACAGCTTTAGATGAGATATTATTGTAACCTGCTAATCCAGCTTGCTTTTTATTATTATTTTTCATTTTCTCCAACAAATCCTTTTCCCTACACTTCATCTCAGACGCTAATTTATCCTCTAATTTTTTTATTTCATATAGCATATAAAATTTATTAAGTTCTTCTTTTGAAGAACTTAATTTACTTATATCATCTAAAATTAACTGCCTTTGATTAAACATTTCATCTAGTCCTACATAATCTTCTCTTTTAACTGTTTCAATAATAATCAATGTGATATCTTTATATTCAATAAAATTTTCCTCTAAGTTCAATTTATCACCTACTTTATTTAAAATGAAAATTTACAATTGAAGGTTAACAATGATTATCACTAATTTCAAATTGCGCCTATTATGAGCTTGTTCCAAGCATAGAACTTAGTGAACTCTGTTGTGTATTTAACTTATTCATAGCTTTTTCTAATGCCGTAAATTTAGCATAATACCTAGTCGAAGCATCATTAAGTTGTGTTTGGAATTTACTAATACTTAATGTTTTATTATACACTTGGTCAGATAATGTATTTTTACCAGAAGTACCTGAGGTACCAAAATCATATTGTTTATTTACGAATATATTCATATATCCACTCAAAGAATAAGTCCCATCTTTGCCGAGTCCAGGTGATGCAACATAGTCTCGCATTATATTGTCCATTCTTGAGAATATGCCGTCTTCATTGTATTTTGCGGAACCTACATAAGGTTTAGTTGTATCTAAATCAGTACTAGATGCTCCAATAAACATTTTTTTAAAGTCACCCATGTTATTTTCAATAGCATCTTTTAATTTTTTTTCATCTGTAATCACAAGTTTGCCACCATCTGAATAGTCTGTTGATGTATCTATACCTATGGCCCCAGTCCCATAAGTACCAAATTTTAAAGATACTTTTCCAGTAGTAGCATCCGCACTATTATAGCTACTATATACAGGTGAATAAAGTGTCCCCCTGAGTTGAGTCATCAAATTAGTTAAATTATCATCCTTTCGAAGTATTCCAACTTTTGCTTTAGTTTCCCATGTTGTTATTTGGTCTGCACTCATACTTGTTCTTTGTGCATCAGTTAATGGAGCATAGTTCTTATCTTTTTTTTCTGTTAACTTTGTATTAATTGTAGACACTATGGAATTATAGTCCTCAATGAATTTTTTCATATTACTAACAACTGTATCTGAATTACTGGTAACAGTTATGCTAGCGCTTCCTTTGCTAACAAGACTATACGCAACCCCATTTATTGTAAATTTATTTGAATTTTGAGTAGTTGTGGTCGGTGTTGTTTGCCCTGGTGCAGTTATATCTACTAAAGCATCTTTACCTGCAATAGTTATTGTGTTTGTTGTAACTGTTCCTACAACTACCGGTACTGCTCCAGCTAACCCTAACTTACTCATTATTGTATGAGTTGCACCATCTACCTCACCTATTTTAATAGTTGATGTAGACCCGTAATCTTTTGACTGAAATGAAATTTTTCCAGTTGTATCATCTATACTCATTGTAACTTCTCCACCAGTTGCACTATTTACTTTGTCCATTAAATCCTTAATAGTAGAAACGCTTGTTGTATCTATGATTTTAGGACTCGTATTTGTAGCTGCATCATAGGATAAAGAAAAGCTACCTGTAATCCCCAAATCTGATAATTTGGATGCTGATGATATTCCACTATTAATCACTAAATCATCTGCACTTGATACCTCAGAAACAGTAGTACCTCCAATCCCGGAATTTTTCAACGTAATATTAGCTGTAGAATCAGATTTCATAAACTTAATGTAATTACCAGTACTATCACTTACATAGGATGCAGACATTTTACCATTTAAATCTGATACCGCAATTTTGCTATTTATACTGGCCACTAATTCAGCTGGAGTGCTTCCTGTTAGCCCCGTTATGTCAACGTCTTTTGCAACACCCGTCCCTGCACCATCAGCATCAAGATTAAATTTTAAAGTTTGACCACCTGTCCAATTTGATAAAGTTGTTACCTTTACCATCGAATCTTGAGATGTACCTTCAACTTTAGCTTGTTCTGCCAATTTTTGTACATTTACTGTATAAGTTCCTGGCATTGCAGCTGAATTAGAAGCTCCCGTAGCTATAGAACTATTAGGATTAGTTACACCATTAGTATTAAATGAATTCCCTGATAACATATATTTACTTGAAAGTGGATCAAAATAATCTTGTAATCCTTTTATGCTTGAAATAATTCCTCTATACGATTCCTGCTGCCACTGCAACGTTTGCTTCGCTTGGTTAGCCTTATCAATTTTAGATTGATAATTGGAAACCATAGATTTAACTACTGCATCTGTATCAATACCAGATGCCATACCCGATATTCTTAATAAATTAGCTCCCGAGGTACTACTACTTGCATTAGTACTACTTGCATAAATACTTGTCATATATAGTCATCCCTTTAAATTTATTTTCAAAAATTAAAACAGTTTCTTTACTTGCTTCCCTTAGATTTTTTAAAAGCCTCATTCCAAGTATCACGAACATCTTCAATTAACGGAATTATCTCATCCATGATTTTTTCGCTTTTCTTAATGTTAGCCTCAGTAAGTTTTCGCGTTATAAAATCATAAACCTTCATTAAACTTTCTGCCCAGTCTCCACCTTTTGGCACATCTAATGTTGCCATTAACTCATAAAATATATTTTGAGTTTTTACAATGTTTTCATGAGCCTTTTTAACATCTTTGTCTATTATGGCCTGTCTACCTATTTTTGAAAATTTTGCTGCCCCATCTACTAACATCAAAAGTAATTGATCCTTTGATGCGAAATTTACGCTATTGCTTTTATAAGTATTAAATGCATTACCATAAGCGTTCATTGCCATATTCCTTCACCCCTACTTTTTAGTATCTATAAAATTCCCGATGATCCTTTGTTCTTTTTCTAAAGTTTCTTTAAAAACCTGTACGTCATATTGTTCATTTTTGTATGCCCCTACAGTTATTTTATGTTTTTTATTATATTTTGAAATTTTGCCCTTGAATTCCTCATATGTCTCAGAATTATTTTTAGGATTTCTATCTTTATTTACTGTTATCTCACCTTTTCTATGCACTACTCCTGATTTCGTTGTGTCCTTAACTCTTCGTCTTATTTCAACATCTATTTTGTTTAATTTGAATTCCATAATAATCCTCCCAGCTTTATTCGAGTGGGTTAATTCATTTTTGCATTTAAATTATGCCTTTTTATCTACTAAAATACCAGCCATCTCACACATTTTAGCTACCATATCTAGTATTTGTTTTGATGGAATTTCATTTAAGACTGTATCTGTCTTGTTGTCAATAACCTTTATAATCATCTCATTAAAAACATCATGTTGTTCATATTGAAGATGGGTACCATCACCCTCTAAAAATTTATTTATCTTATTAACTGCATTTTTAACTTCTTTTTCACTATTACCTTTACCCCTTAGTTGATTATTGTTTTCAGCAGGTTTTGTGATCTTAATACTTTCTGTTTTGTTTTGAAAACTACTCATATCTATAAAATCGTTTTTAATATTACCTCCAATATCCATATTTCCTCCTGATTTATTATTTAATTTTTCTAGAATTTCTGCATCGAAAACCATAGCCCTTTGATTTTCATCTGTAACCTCCGTGTAAAGTTCTTTTCTTAAGATAGTAATCTCCCTTGGTGCATTTATAGAAATTTTTACAGAGCCATTTTCAATCTTAACTATATTTATTTCAATGTTTTCACCTATCAGTAGGGATTCACCTTTTTTTCTACTTATTACTAACATTTAGACCTCCCACCTTGCCGTTTTACGAAGTAGATAACAATTTTTAATTGTCATTTTCTTTAAATAGAGGTTCCTTTATTTTATATTTATCATTATCTAATATTAACTGTTCTCCTAATTTTTCTTTTACATTAATAATGATAGGAGCCTTTAAATTAGTAGTCATATTTTTAATATTTGAACTTAAAGTTACTGTAGTTAATACCAATACTTCTTCTGGCTTGTCTATTTCAAGCTCTTTTATATAATTGTCAGGTATTTTAAATTCATAATCCTTTGCTATAGTAAATGGAGATACCAAAACCAGACCAACTTCAATATTTTCAATTGAGTGTAATATACTAAAAACTTCATTTTTTTCTAATGGAAAAATTATAAAGTTTTTTAGTTCTTTAAATCCAGGTAAACCTTTTTTAAATACTATAATATCTTCATTACTATATTCTCTAACTCCATGGTACTTAGTGACTATATCCATATTTCAACTTCACTCCTTTAGTAAAAGATTATTTTAAAACAGCTTTCCACTCTTAATCATATATTTCTGAATTAGTATTTCACCACTAATATTTATCTTAAATAATCAAGTAATGAAGGTTGAATTACTTTAGCACTAGTCTGAAGAGCTGCCATATATATTGTCTGCATCGTAGCATATTCCATTGCTTTTTCAGTAATATCTATATCTTCTGTTTTAGACAATATTTCTGTCATATTAGTATTTTGATCCGAATTTCTAGCTAAAGCACTGTCCATACTATTTTGCTTAGCACCAACTTCTGAACGTAACTTTAATACATTGGTCGCAAAAGCTTGAATCCCTGTTAAATCAGCATCATTCAAAGAGCTAATATCTTTTGCATCATCTGATCCAAGATGTTTAGTTATATTTGCCAATAGATTAATAAGATTATTATCACCATCACCATAGTTTATAACTTGGGATGCTGTTACATTGTAATCCATAGTTACTCCTTGAGATACTTCTACTAATAGTGTATCTTTTGGTCCACCACTTAAACCTAAATCTTTAGTTGTAGTTTCACCTGTATTATCTGAAAATGTAATTGTACCTGATGGACTATTAACTGCAAATCTTCCATCCGCCGATGCTGTAACTGTAGCTTCCTCAATAAAACCAACCTGTCCTTTTGTTTTATTAGCTGCCTTATTAATGTTTGCTATAGTATCATTAATATTAGTAGTGAGCGTCACAGCCGCAGTGTCCATAGATGTTGTATCACTAATGTCAGCTGTTATTGTTACTTTCATTGGTATACCATTTATGGACATTTTTATTGTATCATCTTTATTTATTTCTTTACCATTATATGTGCTAGTACCAACATTTGAAGATCCTGATTTAGTTCCCTTGGTATCGGATAATATTATTGCGCCTATTGATTTATTTGTATCAGCGACTTTGGTAATGGTAACTTGAGATTTTGTTCCAGTGGTCCCGCTTTGTAGAACCATATTATTACCTGCATTTAAAGAACCAGAAATATGTGAAACACCCGTTTTTGAATTATCTATTGCTAAATTAATTGTATTAACTAAAGTATCTTTAATTGAACTTGCAGTACTCGGCGTTGTTCCTGAAATTTGCTTTTTTTGATCATCAGTTAACAAACTGTCCCAGTCCACACTAATCGTTTGACCATCGACAGTTAATTCATCAGTTCCGAAATCTATGTCAGAATTTGTTGTCGTTAATACATTTTGGGAAGTCATTTTTCCAGGCGTAAGCTTCGCAACTACTTGTGACTTTACGTTACTGATTAACTCAGTTTCTCCATCTACCACAATAGTCCCCACAGGCTTACTAATTCCACTTGTACCTCCAAACAAATATTTGCCATCAAAGGTTGTGTTAAGCATTTGAGAAAGCTCTCCAACCTTTTGACTTATTTCATCTTTTACAGCTGTTTTTTCATCTGGACCATACCCACCATTTCCAGCGGCTACTAAAAGTTCTTGAATTCTAGTAGTTACTTTTCCTACTTGATCTAATGTTGTATCTGTCATATCTAGCCAATTAGATGTATTAGTGATATTGTCATTATATTGTTTATTTGCATCTATCTCTGAGTACATTTGCATTATTTTAGAAGCTTTAGCAGGGTCATCTGAAGGTTTATTTATTTGTTTACCTGTAGCCATTTGAGTTTGAATCGTACTCAAATTATTTAAATTCACTCTCATATCTCTCAAAAAATTATTTGAAAGCATTTTGTTTGTTATTCTCATATCTTCACCCCTTAATTAATACAGATAAGTTCTATTTTCTATTTTTTTAGACCATTTACGATTAAATCTAAAAGCTCATCAACTGTTGAAATAATCTTTGCATTAGCTGCATAAGCATGTTGAAATTGGATTAAATTAGCCATTTCCTCATCTAAGGATACACCCGATATGGAAGTTCTTGATTCCTCAAGGCCCGCCAATAGTGTTGTATTATTAGTTACAGTTTTTTTAGCATATTGAGTCTGATCAGCTAATCTATTGATAATATCAGTAAAATCGCCACTAATAGTCATTCCATCTGAACTAGAATTAACCATCATAACCCCTAAAGTAGTATCATTACTAAAAGTATTTACCTTAAGAAGATCGGCTCTTGTTGTCTTTTCCCCAATACCTTGGATATTTAATTTTACATCTTTAAGTTTTGATATTGCTAATGCTCTACTCCCATCTGTTGGTAAAGGTGTATCACCTTTACCAACCTTAATAAGCATAACATCATCAAGAATTTTTTTATTAACTGCAATGTTCCCTGCTGTAATTTCTTCTTCTTTGCCATCAGCACTATTCACGAAAAACTTAAGTGTATCTTTATCTGCATCACTTTCACCACTATGCACAGCATTTACAGAATAAGCAATAGCTTTTGCCATATTATTTAAATCACTTATATAGTTGTCTATATCTGTTTGTACAGATTGATAACCATTTAATTCTCCCGTTTTGGGCTCAAAAATTTCATAAGAAGTCCCAGTAGCAACTGCCGATCCCGAAATGTCAGTTGCTGGAATAGAATTTTTATTAGAATCAGTTCCAGCAAGTCTTATTCCGTTTTTATCTATAGCATAACCTTTCTTGTCTGCCAAAATAACCCTACCTTGATCTAAGTTATCATATTGTGCAGGTGTTAAATCCATAGTCATAGTTACTTTATTTGCATCCGTTGATGTATCTCCATTTTTATAATAAGTAACATCATAACTTCCCGCTTCACCTGGTTTTTGTGATGCAACTGTTGCTGGCGGTACAATTTTGGGGACAATAGTACTAACATAAGAAAATCTACTTACTGCATCATTAGGATTACTTTTTACAAGGTACAAATCTTTTGTCGGGTCTGATCCCCCTACATTGTCAGTAGCTTTTAAATCTTCCCCTGCTAGTGTTTTCTTATCGATTGTAATACCAAATTTCGAACTTAACTGATCTACTAATAAGTCCCTTTTATCCATTAGGTCATTTGGTTCATTTCCACCAACTTTTACACCTATAACCTGTTGATTTAAGTCATTTATCTGGTCAAGCATACCATTTATATCTACTACATCCTTCTGGATTACATCTTGACAGTTAATTTTTAATTTTGATAACTGGTTATAAGTACTATTTAGTTGATCCGTTAATGCTTTGGATTTTTGTGCCACTACAGTTCTTGTATTTGAGCTTTCTGGACTTGTTGAAAGTGATGACCAAGACTTAAATACTTCACTGAGCATGCTCGACACGCCTGTTTCGCTAACTTCATTAAAAATACTCTCTACCTCAGATAGAAATTTTTCCTTTCCTTGGTATAATCCCATGGTACCATTTTCCGTTCTTACCTGATAATCTAAATATGTGTCTCTAATCCTTGATATTGATGAAACCTGTACGCCAGTACCTAATTGTCCTGTACTTGTAGTACTTGGCCTTGTAGTCTCCATAAGTGCCCTTTGCCTTGAGTACCCATCTGTGTTCGCATTTGCTATATTATGACTTGTTACATCTATTGCCGTTTGTTGGGAATTCATACCTCTTATTGCTACATTTAAGGTTGAATATAAACCTGACATCGTCTCACCTCCTACTATCTTCTTACTTTACCGTATCCATTGTAAGTTTTTGATTCCCGTACTGGATTTAATACATTTAACATTCTATTTGTAAAACTAAGCCCTTGTTTTATAAGTAACTCGTTTGTGTCCTTTTGTAATACTGCAGCTTGTAACAACAATTTAATTTTATAAAAATTCTTTTCAAGCTCTGGATCTTTCGCTGCTTCAATTATTGGTCCCATAGCTTTGTTCTCGGTAATTTTTCTTCGCAACACTTCCATGTGAGCTATGTTTTTATTTGCTTCTTTAATTTTATTTACGCAAGCTTCCATTCCAAATATGTCATTAGTGACTATGTTTTTGTGTTGATTTTCAAGTTCTAATAAAAGAACTCTAAGCGCCTGCGTTTCGTTTATCATAACATCATTTAGTTTTTGCATCATAACTAAATATCTCTCCCCTTCATGTTATCAATAATTTTTTTAGCTACTAATTTTGAATCCACGTTGTAGGTACCATTATTTACTTTGTTTTTAATAGTTGCTATTTTCTCATTAGAATTAACTGATTTACCATCTAATGCTAAAGCACTTAGGTTTTTTCCTGCTGCCGACAACTCGATAGTATCTTTTGGCATTGCAGTAACCTTCACCTCTGCCTTAACAGTATTTTTTTTATAAAAATTAACCACATTTGGTTTTACTCCATCTATTTTCATTTTTTTCACTCCTACCTTTTTATATCTTTAAGTCTCGATTTTCTTATCTACTTCTATTATCGTATAGAATTCTTTAAAGTTTATACGATAAACAAAAAAAGGAATAAATTTTCTTTATTCCTTTTAAATAATATGTAATTTAAGTTCTACTCTGTTAAAGTTTTAACTCTTTCTTCTCCACTAATTATACTAGTAATTCTAACTCCAAAATTCTCGTCTACTACTACAACTTCGCCATATGCTACTTTTTTGCCATTTACTAATATATCTACTGGCTCTTCCGCCAATTTATCAAGCTCAATTAAAGATCCAGTACCAAGATTTAAAATATCTCTTATATTCTTTTTAGTTTTACCAAGCACTACAGAAATTTCTAATTGAACATCTAATATTAAATCAATATTTCTGGGACTATTATAAAGTGGTGCTTTTTTTAGAGGCTGAAAAGCTGCTTTGCGAACCTCTACTTGTGGCTCTTGTCTTTCAATTGGTTTCGCATAATATTCTTGTTGCGGAGCTTCTTGTGCACTCCTTTGTTCATATTGCGGTTCCTCTACATGTGCTTCTGGTGTTTTTGTTTCGATTTGAGGTTCAGCTACTTTCGCAGACTCCTCACTCGCTTCAGTACCCATCATAATAGCTACTATTTTTTTCGCAGTTTCTATAGGGAGTACTTGCATTATAACACTATCAACTAATGTACCAATAGTCATTTTAAAAGCTACCTGAACGACCTGTTCATCTTCACCTATGTCATCATTTAATGGTGAAGTACCCTCATCCCATATTTTAGATTGTGGAGGTGAAATATTAACTTCTCTTGCAAACATTGTTGCCATAGATGTCGCCGCAGATCCAATCATCTGATTCATAGCTTCCGATACTGCGCTAAGTTCAATTTCTGATAGCTCTGGCTTACCTTCTATGTTACCATCTCCACCCATCATCAAACTGGCTATAACTGCCGCATCAGTATTCTTAATTACTAAAAGGTTCCCTCCCGCAATACCACTTGTAAATTTAACGTCTAAAGCAATATTGGGAATCTCAAATGTACCTCTTAGTTGTTTGAGTGTACTTACCGTAACCACCGGTGTTGCAATGTTAACTGGTTGGCCTACAATAGTTGACAAAGCAGTAGATGCTGATCCCATAGAAATATTTCCAACTTCACCTAACAAATCTTTCTCACTATCTGTTAATTCAAATGTTTCTATAGATTCAGTCTTTATATCTTTATCTTCACTTATGCCCTTAGTATCTAATCCCTCAGCCGAGTTCGCTGCTAATGTAGCGTCTTCTTTTGCAGAGTCTGCAGTTGGAGCTTTATCCGCACCGTCTCCATTTAAGAGAGCGTCGATTTCTTCTTGTGAAAGAAAGCCGTTACTCATAATTTTCCACATCCTTATCTATTATATCTATTATCTCAATTCCCCTGTTTTTGCCTATAGTACCCGGTTTGCCAGTATAACATAAATGATCTTCAACAAATAGACTAACTTGGCTATCACTTGAATTATCAAGAGTTATTACATCACCTTCAGTTAATTGCAAAAACTCATCTACAGTAATATTAGTACTACCTAGTATTCCAGTCATTGGAACACTTACTATATTTAGCCTACTTTTTAATCTATTTCTAGATTCATTCACAACATCTTCATCATTTTCTCTAAACCAATATTGAACAACTAGTTTATCAAGTACTTTTTCAATACTTAAATAAGGTATACACATATTTATAAATGTAGTATTATTACTCATTTCTACCGAAAAAGTAATTAGTGCAACTGGTTCATTTGGTGCTAGTGTTTGATTTAGTGATGGATTAGTTTCTAATGCCTCAATCTCTGGTTCTACGTCCAAAACATCTTCCCAAGCAAGTTTCAAGTTAGCTATAAGTCCTGCATTAACATTTCGTAATATGTTTTTATCTATATCAGAAAATTCTTTGTTTGCAACCTTCCTATTCCCCATTCCACCTAGTAATATATCAATTACTTGAAAAGAAAATTGAGGATTAGTTTCAAATAATATAGAGCCACTTAAAGGTGGCATCTTAAATATAGTTAAAATAGTAGGGTTAGGAATTGAATGAATAAATTCCTCATAGGTTATTTGCTGAATACTTTCAATTTGAATCTTTACATTATTTCTTAGCTGTGCAGATAAATAACTTGATATTATTCTTCCATAATTATCATGAATTAACTCAAGCGTTCTCAGATGATCTTTTGAGAATTTTTGAGGACTCTTAAAATCATATAATTTAATTTTATGCTTTTCTTCTTCATTTGGGAGCTGATCTGGCTCTATTTCCCCAGAAGATAGGGCAGATAGAAGTGAATCTATTTCACTTTGTGATAATACTTCTGCCATAATTCTACCTCATTCCTCTGTAGTATAACTGCAATATTTAACTTACTCTTAATAATTTACCATTTTAATTTTCAGTAAAATCTTCTCAAGATAAGACTTATCTTACGATAAGTCTTATTTCCTATAAACTCTTATCTTTCGATAAGTTTACCAATATCAATTAATGTGACTATTCTATCCTTAAAGTTTATTATTCCTTTAATATAGGCTTTATCCTTATCAGTTTCAATCTTTTCAATTAAATTTAGTTCAATTTCTAATACTTCATCAACTTGGTCCACAGTTACTCCAACAGACTCTTCTTTTAGATTTAAAATAATAATATTTTCTTGGTCTACGCTACCTTTTTCAATATCTAAAAGGAGATTAATATCTAAAAGGGAAATTATATTACCTCTTAGATTAATTAGTCCCTTTATGTAGGCTGCAGATTTAGGTACATTTGTGATTTCCATCATATCATTAATGCTTTGAACACTTGATGCTTCAACTGCAAACTGTTCCTCATTAACTTTAAATACAACTACTTGCATAACTCTCCCCCTTTAACCTAAAACTTTTTTTATTGCCTCAAGTACTCTATCTGATTGGAATGGTTTAACTATGAAATCCCTTGCACCAGCTCTTATTGCATCCATAACCATAGTCTGTTGTCCCATTGCGCTACACATAATTACTTTTGCTGCTGGATCAAATGCTTTAATTGCTTTAACAGCTTCTATTCCATCCATTTCAGGCATAGTAATATCCATAGTAACAATATCTGGTTTTTCTGTTTTATATAATTCTACACCCTTTAATCCATTACTTGCTTCTCCTACAACTTCAAATCCGTTTTTCTCTAATATATCTTTTATCATCATTCTCATAAACGCAGCGTCATCAACAATTAATACTCTAGCCATTTTATAATACCTCCAATTAATTTACACCTAGTGAATTTAATATTTTTTCGAGTGATCCGGGCATTGGTATATAATAAAAATGCCCTCTTATTTTTTCATTTTCCTGTAAAAAGTTTGTTTCTAAATCAAGTACATACTCATCAAATTGACCCGATTCAATAAAGGTTGTTGAGAGTATTGCTGCCATCATATCTAGCGCTACTGCTGGAACGGAAGGTCTAACCTCAAGCTTTGTAAGTTCTGCTATTGCATTCATGAAAGAACTTGAAATAATATTTCCAATTTCACAGAGTGCTGAGTTTCCAAGTTCTGTTATTTGTTCCTGCTCTTTTCCTACAAGTCCTGATATAATTCTTAGTGCAACATCTTTTTCCAAAGTAAACAATATATTACCCGGTATATCTCCGAGTACTCGCACAACAACACCAATTACTACTACTTCCACGTCTATACTTGAAAAGATATCATCAAATGGAATAATATTTACTGCTGGCACGCTCATATCTACTTTTTCATTCAATAACTCTGATAAAGCAGTAGCTGCATTCCCTGCACCAATATTTCCTACTTCTTGTAGAACATCAAGCTGCATAGTAGTAAGCTCAGAATAATCCATATTATGTCCTCCTTAGACTAAAGCAGCAACATCAAGTATCAATGTAACGAGTCCATCTCCTAAAATTGTTGCTCCTATATATTCTTTTATTCCGTGTAATGTTTGCCCTAATGGCTTTATTACAATTTCTTGTTGTCCTAGAAGCGAATCCACTAAAAGGCCTACAGTTTTCTCTCCAACTTTTACAATAACAATATACCTCTTTGCAATTTCAATATTTTTTATTTCCATTTTTTCATTTACTCTTACAAGTGGAATTACACTGTCATTGTATACAATAACTTCTTTATTATTAGTCTTCTTAATTAACTCTACTTTATATTCTATTACTCTATCAATATATCCAAGAGAGATAGCCATAGTTTCATTACCAACTTTTACTAGTAATGCCTGAATTATTTGTAGTGTCAATGGTAATCTTATAATAAAAGATGTACCTTTGTCAATCTCACTTATCGCATCTACTGTTCCACCAAGTGCAGCAATTTTAGTTTTAACAACATCCATGCCTACGCCACGCCCGGATATATCTGTTACTTTGTCATTAGTACTAAATCCTTGTGCAAAAATCAAATTTTTAACATCAGCATCTGTCATGCCTTCAGTATTTATACCCGATTCATTTGCTTTTACCTTTATTCTCTCTACATCTAGGCCTGCACCATCGTCTTCGACCTTTATAATTGCTTTAGTACCTTCAGCATAAGCTATAAGCTTAATTGTGCCAACCGGACTTTTTCCTTTAGCAATTCGCACGCTACTAGGCTCAACACCGTGATCTGCTGCATTACGAAGCAAATGAAGTAATGGTTCACCTATTTCATCAATAACAGTCCTATCAAGCTCTGTCTCCTGTCCTTGAATTACAAGTTCCATATCTTTATTAAGGTTTTTTGATATATCGCGAATCATCCTTGGAAATCTATTAAATACTACTTCTAGTGGCAACATTCTAATCTTCATCACCAACTCTTGAAGCTCAGAAGTAGCTCTAGCTACTTGTTCTAAAGTTTCATTTAAATCAGTTAGTTTATGAACGCTACTTATTTGTTCTAGTCTTGTTCTATGAATTACAAGTTCTGATACCATATTCATAAATTTATCTAGTCTATCCAGTTCAACTCTAACAGATTGGTGCGCTTTTTTATGAGCTACAACTTCCTTCTTGTCTTTGTTTTTACCGTCCACCGCAATCTTGCTTTTCACTTCTTCTACTTTAACTTCAGTAGCTTTTTCAATCCCTTTAACTTCTACTAATTTATCATCTAAAGTAGCCGCAGTACTGTCAATATCAACATCTTCTACATTTACTTTTTCTACTTCAGATATATTCAGCAAAATATCAGTAACTTCAGCTTTTTCTTTATTAGTTAGATAAATTAAATTTATTTCAAATTCAAAATTCTCATCTTCTAAATCCTCAGCTCCTGGTACGGATTTTATTATCTCGCCGTATTCTTCTAAGCTCTTAAAAATGAGAAAGGCCCTAGCTGCTTTTAGTAAAGTATTTTCACTTATTAAAATCTTTATGTCAAATGCATTATACATTTTTTCTTTTGCTTGTTTTATAACATCAATATCATATTCATTAAGACTTACTCTCTCACCCATATCACTGGTACTAGTACTTTGTGGTGTTTTTTCAATTTTCTTTTCTTCGACTTTTGGATTTTCACCAATCTCAGCCATTTCAAGTAAATCCTTTAATATATCGTCTATTGAAATATCCTCTGAAATATCTTCTGAAATATTATTCACCATTTTTTCTAAAGTATCAAGACACCTGAATAGAACAGTTACAACTTTTTCTGTTACTTTAAGTTTACCCTCACGAAATTCTGATAAAATATTCTCCATGTTGTGGGTTAATTCAGCCATTTGACTAAATCCCATAGTTGCCGCCATTCCCTTTATAGTATGAGCTACCCTAAATATTTCATTTAACTTATCTATATCTTCTGGATTTTGTTCGAGCTCAAGAAGCGACTCATTCAATGTTTGCAAATTTTCCATAGACTCTTCTAAGAACATTGACATATATTGTGATGTATCCATTTTATCCCCCTTTTAATGCTATCATTTTTTCTTAATGATTCATCCACCCTATAATTTTTTATATATAAATGTGGATGCTTTTTCAAATCCATACTCTTTATAATTATATATACTTTCAGTGGCACCTACAAATAATAAACCACCTTTGTTTAATGAATCACTTATTTTTTGATATATTTTATCCTTAACATCTTGATTAAAATAAATAACTACATTTCTGCACACTACTAAATCAAAATTATTATCAAATTTATCTAAAATAAGATCATGTTTCTTAAATTCAACCATTTTTTTAATTTGAGGACTAATTATGTATTTGTCCCCATTAACTACAAAATATTTGTCCATAAATTGTTTGGGAACATTTTTAACTTCTGAATAAACATACTCTCCATTTTTCGCTTTTTGAAGTATTGTACTATCAATGTCTGTAGCTATAATTTTATGATTTCCGCGAGAATTTAAATTATCTACAATCATAGCTAATGAATAAGGCTCAGCTCCAATAGAACATGCCGCGCTCCAAATTTTAAGTCCTGAATTATATGGGAGTTCTGACTTAACCTTTTTTGAAAGTTCATCAAATATTTCAGGGTTTCTAAAAAATTCTGTTACATTTATTGTTATAAAATCTAAGAACTTCTGTTTTTGAGCAGGATCCTTTTTAAGCAAACTAATATATTCCTCTACAGAATTAACTCCCACTCTTGACATTAAGCTCAAAATTCGTCTGTGCAACTGATTAGATTTATACGCTGACAAATCTATACTATATTCTTTTAAGACCCAATGCTGAAAATCAATTAAATCCATTAGCGTTTGCTCATCTCCCCATTACAACCTTATTTATTTCCTGCGCAATATTTTCAAGTGGTACCACTTCATCTACTTTACCAGTTTCAAAAGCAGCCTTTGGCATGCCATATATAGTGCAGGTAGATTCATGTTCTGCCATAGTTATTCCGCCATTGTCTTTAATAGCTGAGGTACCTTTTGCACCATCGCGTCCCATTCCAGTAAGTATAACGCTTAAAAGCCGAGAACCATAAACTGCTGTTGCTGATATAAATAGCTTATCTACTGCGGGCCTAACCCCCCAGATAGTAGGCTCAGTATTTAAATGTATTTTCTTGTCACGGCCTACCTCCATATGATATCCACCAGGCGCAATATAAACTACATTTTTTTCAATTAAATCACCATCAGAGGCTTCAACAACTTTTAATTTACTATTTAAATTAAGCCTCTCTGCAAAAGCCTTTGTAAAACCAGTTGGCATATGTTGCACTACTAAAACTGGTACTCCTATATTATCGGGCAATACTGTTATTACTTTATATAATGCTTTCGGACCACCGGTAGATGCTCCAATAACTACAGCCTCAATAATTGGAACTGCTGCCTTTAACGGTCTCTCTATAGTATTCTTAGATACTACTTTATTTATATTTATTTTTTTTTCAAAGATCGTGGTAGTTCTACTTTCACTTTTCATATAAGCTAATTTTATTTTTTGAACCAATTCATCTTTAACTTTATTTATATCTAATGATATTGCCCCAGATGGTTTTGCAATAAAATCAAAAGCTCCTAGTTCAAGACACTGCATAGTTAACTCTGTACTAGCCTTAGAGCTACTGCTAAGCATTATAGCTTGTACATTTCTGTTAACTGTTTTTAATCTCTTTAGCGTCGTTATACCATCCATCTGGGGCATTTCAATATCCAAAGTTATTACGTCAGGTACCAAGCGTTCTATTTTTGATAATAGTTCCTCGCCATTTCTTGCTGTGCCTATAACTTCCATTTCTGTTTCAGCATTAATCATATCAGAAATTATTTTTCTCATTAATGCCGAATCATCTACTACAAAAACTTTTATCTTGTTAAGCATTATATATCACCCTCTACTTTTGTTTAAATCTCCACGGTTCCTATTCCTACAGTCCTAATAGACAGTAGACCATTAGTTGTATCAAATATTAAAGTTCTTCCTTTATTACCACCGATGTCTTCCGCGAGTAGTGGGATAGATAGCATTTTCAGAGTATTTTTCACTGCTATACTATTTCGATTACCAATATCCATAATTATACTTTTATCAGAAAAATTAAACATTGACGCTCCACCTGCTATTTTAGCCCGCATATTGGATAACTTTGCACCTTTACTAATCATTTTGTTAACTAAAATAGGTATAGCCAAATCCGCGAACTTTATTTCATTTGTTATTTTATTAAACTGGCTACTGTCTGGAAGCATTATGTGTGCTAGTCCCGCAATTCCTATGTATTTATCAAAAATTGCAATGCCCACACAAGACCCAAGCCCAACAGTTATTAATTTATTTGGTGAAAACACTACATTTAAATCTGCAATTCCTACCTTTATCTCATTATATTCCATAATAACACCCTATTTTATAATATTTGTATTTTTTCTTCATCAGTCAATATAGCTGAAATGTTTAAATATATGATTATTTTACCATCGATTTTAATAAGTCCTTTAATGTATCTTTTAGATATTCCCGTAATTATCTCTGGTGAATCTTCTATATTATCTTTACCTACATCTTTAACTTCTGATACAAAATCAACTATTATACCTATTTTGCTGTCCTTTTGCTTTGTAACTATTATTTTAGAATCCTTGCCAATTTCAGATGCTTCTAGATTGAATCTTTTGGTTAATGTTATAACCGGTAAAATGCTATCTTCATAGTTTATTACCCCTTCAACAAATTGTGGTGAATCTGGAACTTTAGTTGTCTTTTCATATTCTAATATTCGCTCTACTTCTAAAATGCTTGTAGCATATTGTTCCCCATTTACACTAAAAACAAGTACTTTAATATCTTCCTGTTTCATATTTAACCCTCCTAACCTTGTAATTTCTCAACTATTAATTCCCTATCCTCATCTATGAAGGCGTGAATATTTTTACTAAGAACATCAAGTACATATTCTCTTTCGCCTACAATAAATCTAGTATTAGGATAAGCAACATCTGCCCATATATGCCCATTTTTTTCTACAATAAGTTTTGTCGATACCCCCCCTAGACCCCCAACTACTTTGCATTTGATTTCTTTACCCGCTTTTATAACTCCCCCACGAGCTAAGCTTTTATCCTGCTGAAATAATATACTACCGCTTGCTACAAGCTCTGAAACATATTCACCTTTGCCAGTAAAAATAATATTACCTGAACTCTTAATTGTTGAGTCTTGTGAATAGTCTAATACTACATCCACTGGAAGAGTTAAATTCATTTCCATTTTCTCAATTTTATTTTCTATAATTGTCACAACATCATTTAATTCCTCGAAATCAACAATATTAAGAGGTGCAAGATTTAGTATTTTATGTTTTATTATAAATATTAATTCATCCTCAGTATTTTCTAGTTCCATTATTCTTTTAACTACTTTAATTGCAGTTTGAGGAAGTTTTTTAAATTTACTTTCAAGTAATATTTTAATAAGTTCTCCATCACTATTATTTTTCCTTATAAGGTTTATCCCTTTTACTTGCCTTATGGATGCTATTAATTTTAACATGTCATCTTTCATGCTTTTTATATCATTTAAAAATTCTAAATTTAATACATCTTCCTTTCCAGATGAAATAT
Source organism: Clostridium estertheticum (assembly GCF_026650985.1). Taxonomy (GTDB): domain Bacteria; phylum Bacillota; class Clostridia; order Clostridiales; family Clostridiaceae; genus Clostridium_AD; species Clostridium_AD estertheticum_C. Next base: position 480,003 of record NZ_CP086239.1, on the reverse strand, counting down.
TTGAATGAATTACATTCCCCTTAATCACAACATCACCAGACGCTTTAATATCAGCTTCCGCTACATTATTTTTTATCAAAATAGAATTACCTGATTCTACTTTCATACCTTCACGTACACTTCCACCTATAACTATATCACCAACAAATTGAATATTTCCTGTTTTTAATTCTACATCACCATTTACTTCATAAGTTTTATAGACGAAAAAAGTACTTCCCCTAAGTGATGGTCTACCTTTACTAGTTGCAGTCACCGTAAACTCATCTGTAAGTTCACAACCTTCTCCTACTCCAAGTGTTAGACTTTTAGCATTTTTAGTTTTTATTACCTTACCATTAATGTCTACTCCATCTTCTCCGCTTTTACCGCGATGAAGGATAGCTAAGACCTGTCCTTTTTCTACACCTTCAACTGTTCCTATAGCTTTGTAGTCAATAACCTCATCATTGTTATAATCCTTATGGACCCCATTATACTTTACTTCTAGTCTATCATCTATTGCATCTATTACTTTCTTCCCATTTGCAATAATTAACTGGGAAACTTCATCTTCTTTTGAACATTTTATAACAACCATCTTCAAAATACCATATTTAATTTTATTATTTAATAATCCATTATTAATTTCTGCCTCTGTAAATTTTGGTGGCATAATTTTTTCTTTTACTTCAGACTCTATTAATACTGAATTTTTAGGTGGACTATCTTTTAATTTATAGATTATATTAGGTTTATACTTTATACTAATATAAGCTTCCATATTGTCTGGGCTTGTACTTAAATTTAAATTTCGAGTAGCTTCATCTTCTTTTAGAAATACTTCAATAATGTTTTCTTTTTGCACATTAACACGTAAAGTTACTTTTTCTCCGTTTACAGTTAGTGTAATATTAGTATTAGTATTAGAAATTGCAGCCGGTTTACCTCCATCATAAGGATTTTTTACTATGATTTTACCATTTTTAATTTCTATAGTTCCATCTTTTTCATTATGAGAATCTATTTTAATATCATCTTTTTGAGCAAATTCTAATTTTAGACTACCTTCATCTTGTAGCCCATCTATAGAATCGATAGAAATTATAACATGTTTCTTAAATAAACCTCTTTTTTCCTCAAGTATTGAATATTTAATTAGTTCTTTCGAAACACCTAAACTAAGACTTGCATTTTTTAAACACTCCTTAACATTAGATCCTTCAAATTTTTGAAGTTCTGGCCTATCATCCACTTATACCACCTCTTTCTATAGAAAAATTATGCCATAATCATTCTGTGGTATCCCTCGCCTCAGAATGTTTTATTTATTTATCGTTCTATTCGAAATAAACTTTACAAATTTCTGTTTATTCTCTTTTAATTCATCATCAAACCCTACCATTATTGCTTTTATTATTGAATTTTCTGATGAATTAAAAGAAAATCCATCCACGCTTTCTATTGGAAGAACCTTAGGTGATGTCCCGGAAATAAACAAACCATTATATGATTTAAGCTCCTTTTCAAAAACATCTTTCTCTATAAATTTTATATTTAATTTTTCACAAGTTTTTATAATAAATTGTCTTGTAATTCCAGGTAATACATTCATAACTCTTGAGGTTACAACTGTAGTTCCTTTTACCATAAAAATATTTGATTTACTACCCTCTGTAATATATCCAGCATTATCAATTAAGATTGCTTCATAAACATTTTCACCCTTTATTTTCAAATTTACATTTTCACGAAATTCATTATTAATAACCTTCGCATTAGGATTACTTCTTTCACCATGATAAGTAATAGTTTTTACACCCTCTATGTATTGATTATTTGTTGGATATGAATGTTTCACAAAATATACTAAAAACTTTTCATTAAACCCTTTATTATAAAGGTTTTCATCATCCGGATTATAGTTTATAACTAATTTTAAATTTCCATCTTTTACTTTATTGTGACTTATTAATTTAATAACTCCATCTATAATTTCATTTTTTGTTATAGTTAAACTGTATTTCATAATTTTCGCAGAATTTTCAAGACGACTTAAGTGTTCCATAAAAAATATTGGAATTCCATCACTTACTCTTATAACCTCATATAGTGATTTTCCAGTATCACTACTATAATTATCAAATTCTTCACTGCTCTTAAGTTCATCCCCAAATAAAAAATACATTTCTGTACACTTGTCCATATAAATTCTCCCCCTTATTTTGAAGATATAACAATTAATATTTGTCATATCTTCCATGTTTATATTTTTATTATACTTTATATCTTATAAATAATCCTATTTCCACCTCAAAATTTCAATTTTATCATGTGTTTTTTTATAATTTATCAAATAAGGATGCCCTACTAAATTAAAAAGTGGTAAATCAGAGAGTGAATCGGAAAACATACATGAATTTTCAAAATCCACATCTATATTTTCTTTAAGCAAGACTTCTTTTAGTCTTTTTACCTTTTCTTCACCCTTACAATTTTCGCCTAAGATTTGATTTCTATGCAATCCGTTCTCTTTTATAAAACGAGTTCCTATTACTTTATCGACTTCTTTTATATTATAGAGTTCACTTAAATAAAATTCAGCTGAAGCAGAAATCAAATAGATTTTGTACCCCTGTTTTTTCATTTTTTTTATGGTATCTATAGCGTCTTTATATAATATTTTACTTAAGCGTTTTTCATAAAATTCTTTAACAATTTTCTTCATATCATTTTCTTCTATACCGTCTATAAATCTTATAAAAGTCTTTTTTGCTTTCGAAGCATCATATATTTTAAATACATAAAAAAGGGATGAAAATATACTTTTAGGCAGATATTTTATATATTTGGGATTCTTCTTAAGCATGAAAATATAAAATTCTACTAAGGTCTCTCGTTTTGTTATTGTGTAATCCACATCAAAAATAGCTAATTTTTCCTTCAAATCTATACCTCCCTTAGAAATACCTTATAATATTATTACCATAATGTTATTGCTAATACTGATTTTAATTTAAAAAGAAGCCGCTGCATTTGCAACGGCTCCTCCTAGAATTATTTTTCGTCTTTAATTAATTCTTCATAATATGCAGTTACTTCTGCAAACTCTTCATCTTCAGGTATAATTAATTCGCCTGTTTCTTCATCTCCAATTACCTTGAAAAGATATATTGAATCATCTTCAGGGTTTTGAACTAAAGCATATTCATTTTCTTTATAAGTAAATCCATCTACTATTTCACATGGAACTACGTTACCATTTTCATCCTCTAAATCTACTGTTAATGCTTCGCCTTCGCCACATCCGCAACCACAGCCTTCATGCTCATGTTCATGTTCATGACCACCACATCCACAACCTTCATTTTTTTCTTCATTATCATGGCCACCGCATCCGCAACCTTTATTTTCATGGTCATGTTCGTGACCACCACATCCGCATGATGTATTTTTATCTTCATTCATAATGTAGTACCTCCTAGTTTCAGTATATCTTAATTCTACCCTAAAACATAAAATAATAAAAGGGTTTTTTAAATTTTTTTTATTAAATTAGTGTAAATGAAAAAGGAAGATGAAATTTAATTCATCTTCCTTTTTTTAAAAGTGTTAAATACTATTTTTCACTAGCAAGTTTTTTGTATCCTGCTAATCTTTCTTTAGCATCATTTTCTGTTTTAACAAATAATTCTTCTGCAACTTCTGGGAAACTTTTTGCAAGTGAAGAATATCTTACTTCGCCCATTAGGTAATCTCTAAATGAAGTAGTTGGTTCTTTAGAGTCTAATACGAATGGGTTCTTTCCTGCATCTTTAAGATCTGGATTAAATCTATACATAGCCCAGTATCCTGATTCAACAGCTCTCTTAGTCTCAAGTTGTGTACATCCCATTCCAACTTTAAGACCATGATTAATACATGGTGCATAAGCGATTATAAGTGATGGTCCTTTATATGCTTCTGCTTCTTTTATAGCTTTTAATGTTTGTGCTTTATCAGCACCCATTGCTATTTGAGCAACATAAACATATCCGTAAGTCATTGCCATCATACCTAAATCTTTTTTCTTAGTTCTCTTACCAGTAGCGGCAAATTTTGCAACTGCTGCAGTTGGTGTAGATTTTGAAGCCTGACCACCAGTATTTGAATATACTTCAGTATCAAATACAAATATATTTACATCTTCTCCAGATGCAAGTACATGATCAACTCCGCCATATCCGATATCATAAGCCCAGCCATCTCCACCAAATATCCATTGAGATTTCTTAACTAAATGATCTCTCTTAGCAAATATTTCTTTCAATGCTTCGTTATTATCTTTTTCAGCATTTAATAATGGTAACATTTTATCAGTTGCAGCTTTTGAACCTTCTGCATCTTCTTTGTTTTCTATCCATTCATTAATAACTGCTTTTAATGCATCACTTGTTTTCATTGTCAATGCTTCTTTAGCTGACATTTCAACTTTATCTCTTAATTGGCTAGTTGCAAGGAACATACCAAATCCGAATTCAGCATTATCTTCAAATAATGAGTTAGCCCAAGCTGGACCTTGACCACGTTTGTTAACTGTATATGGTGAAGCTGGTGAACTTGCTCCCCAAATAGATGAACATCCTGTAGCATTAGCTATTAACATTCTATCTCCGAATAATTGAGTTATAAGTCTAGCATATGGAGTTTCTCCACATCCAGCACAAGCTCCGCTGAATTCCATTAATGGTTGCTCAAATTGGCTTCCCTTAACAGTTGCTGTTCCCATTGGATTTTCTTTCTTAGGTAAGTTTATGTTAAACTTCCAGTTTGGTAATTTAGCTTCTTGTGTTGCATATGGTTTCATGATTAAAGCTTTTTCTTTAGCTGGGCAAACTTCTGCGCAGTTACCACAACCACTACAATCTGCATTACTTATTCCTATTGAAAAATGTTGACCTTCAAGGCCTTTTCCAATAGCTTTCTTACTTTCGTAAGTTTTTGGAGCATTTTTAAGATCTTCATCATTAGTTAAGAAAGGTCTTATTACAGCATGAGGACATACATATGCACATTGATTACATTGTATACATTTATCTACTTGCCATTCTGGTACATTAACAGCAATTCCTCTCTTTTCAAATGCAGCTGTTCCTGGCATTAATGTTCCATCTTCTATTCCAACAAATGCACTTACAGGTAAAGAGTCTCCTTCTTGTCTGTTCATTACATCAGCAATATTTTTAACGAAGTCTGGTCTAGCATCTTGTGCTACTGTTGCATCTTTAACTGTTTTCCAGCTTGCTGGTACATTAACTTTAACAACTGATTGAACACCTTCATCAATTGCAGCGTTATTCATGTTAATAACCTTTTCGCCTTTTTTACCGTAAGATGTAATAACAGCAGCTTTAAGATATTTAACTGCATCTTCTACTGGTATTATGTCTGCTAATTGGAAGAAAGCAGCTTGCATAATCATGTTAACTCTTCCACCAAGACCTATTTTACCTGCTATTCCAACTGCATCAATAATATTGAAGTTAATATTGTGATTAGCAATATAGTTTTTCATTGTTGATGGTAAATGTTGTTCTAATTCTTCAGCACTCCATATACAATTCAATAAGAATGTTCCACCATCTTTAATTCCTTTTAAAACATCATATTTAGTTACATAAGCTTGGTTACCACAGGCAACGTAGTTTGCAGAACTAATTAAGTATGTTGATTTTATAGCTTTCTTACCAAATCTTAGATGAGAAATTGTTACTCCACCTGATTTTTTAGAATCATATGCAAAGTAAGCTTGTGCAAACATATCTGTATGGTTTCCTATGATTTTGATTGCACTCTTGTTAGCTCCAACAGTACCATCTGATCCAAGACCCCAGAATTTACATTCTTTAGTTCCTTCTGGTGTTGTTGTAATAGCATCACCTATTGTAAGTGATTTATTAGTAACATCATCAACTATTCCTACAGTAAATCCGTTTACTGGAGTTTTTGCTTTTAAAGCATCATATACAGCAACGATTTGAGCTGGAGTAGTATCTTTTGATCCAAGTCCATATCTTCCACCAACAATAACTGGTCTGTTTTCTTGATCAAAATATGCGCTTCTAACATCTTGATATAAAGGTTCTCCAATTGATCCTGGTTCTTTAGTTCTATCAAGTACTGATATTTTTTTAACTGTTTTTGGTATGTATTTAAAGAAATGATCTACTGAGAAAGGTCTAAATAAATGTACTTTAAGTACTCCAACCTTTTCTCCTTTTGCAGTTAAATAATCAATAGTTTCTTCAATTGTTTCACAAACTGATCCAATTGCTATTATTATTCTGTCTGCATCAGGTGCACCATAATAGTTAAATAAGTGGTAGTCAGTTCCGATTAATGAATTTATTTTTCCCATACATGTTTCAACTTTTTCTGGAAGAGCATCATAATATGTGTTTGAAGCTTCTCTTCCTTGGAAATAAACATCTGGATTTTGTGCTGTTCCACGAGTTACTGGATGTTCTGGGTTTAATGCTTTATTTCTAAAAGTCTCTAATGCTTCTTTATCTAAAAGGCTTCCTAAAGTTTCATAATCCCATGCTTCTATTTTTTGTATTTCATGAGAAGTTCTAAATCCATCAAAGAAGTTTACAAATGGAATTTTTCCTTCAATAGCTGTTAAATGAGCAACTGGTGAAAGATCCATTACCTCTTGTACACTATTAGATGCAAGTAAAGCAAAACCTGTCTGCCTTGTTGCCATTACATCTTGATGATCTCCAAAAATATTAAGTGCATGAGTTGTTAACGCTCTAGCAGCTACATGAAATACTCCTGGTAATAATTCTCCTGCAATTTTGTACATGTTTGGAATCATTAATAATAATCCTTGAGAACATGTAAAAGTTGAAGTTAAAGCTCCTGTTTGAAGTGAACCATGTACTGCTCCTGCAGCTCCTGCTTCTGATTGCATTTCCATAATTTTAACTTTTTGACCAAATACATTTTTTGTTCCTTTAGCTGCAAGTTCATCACAATATTCTGCCATCGTTGATGATGGTGTTATAGGGTAAATTGCTGCAACATCGGTATATGCATAGGCAACATGTGCCGCCGCTGTATTTCCGTCCATAGTTTTCATTTTTCTCATTTAATAAGCCTTCTTTCTTAAATAATATTATAAAAATTGTTTAAACGCTTTTATTTAAATTAAATGTAAGAGTATTGTATTAAAATATCTCTATACTTCAAAATAATAACTTTCTAATAGATTTTATGCAAAACTAGCTAACACTTCTCAGCGTTAGCTAGACATGATGAACACTTGTAATCTACATATTCTGTAACTTACCTCATCATTTCATAGTTCTACATGTTTCTATAAAAAAACTTATTTAACCAAGCTTTTTCCCATTTCTTCTGCTTTAACTAATTGTTCATCAGTAGGAGCCTCGTTAACTGTTATGTTTTGTACAACATTAAATTCATATTCTTTCATTAAACTTACCCATTTGTTCATAAATTCTCCATTATCCCATCCATAAGATCCAAATAAACCTGTGATTTTATTATTAACTGGAATCAATTTAAATTTATCAATAAAAGGTTGCATTTCTTTTTGATCAATATTATTATTGTCCATTGATGGACTACCAAATGCAACTACATCTGCATTAGTTACATCTTCAACTGATGCTTCACTAACTAGTTTAAGTAGTACCTGAGCACCTGCATCCTTTGCACCTTTAGCAATGTGATTTGCTAAAACTTCAACGTTTCCGCCGTTACTTAAGTAAATTATTGTTAATTTTTTCATTACTATCACCCCATACTTTCATATTAATAGATAGTCTACGTTACAATTTAATTATACATCAATATGAATAATATTCAAGGTTTTTTCGTTATAAATACTACATTATATTTAAAAATAAAATACTGTATAAACACAATAAGTTAGTGTTATAGAACAGTTTGCCAAATAATATTCTCTAAATGTGATAAAACATTGTTAATGTTTTATCACATTTTACTAGCCACTTGTTCTCTCTTATATTATAAAAAGAACGAAGAAATTTTACCTTCTTCATCTTTTTCTATATTTTTCTATTAATTCTACTATTAAATCAATACTTTTTTCAGTATTGCTATTATTCATTTTTTCAATATATTTATTTTTATCATTATACAATTCCTTAATTTTCATTTCTACATTTTCTGGTGTTAAATCTTCATCTTGAATAACCATACTATACCCACTTTTTTCAAAAGATCTTGCATTAAGTATTTGATCACCACGACTAGCCTTTGCTGATAACGGTATTAATAAATTAGGTTTTCTTAGAGCAAGTAATTCAAAAATAACATTTGCTCCTGCCCTAGATACAACAATATCTGCACTAGCCAATAAATGAGGTAATTCGTCTTTTATATAATCAAATTGCTTATACCCATCTTTGTCCTGAAGCGATTTATCAATATTGCCACTACCACAAATATGAATAACATTATATTCTAATAATAATTTATCAAGCTTCGCCCTTATAATCTCATTTATAACTTTAGATCCTAGACTACCACCGATAATCATAAGTACTGGTTTTTTATCTTTAAAACCACATATTTGGTTACCTTTAATTTTATTTCCTTCGAACAATTCACGTCTGATAGGATTTCCAGTTACAACACCTTTTCCTTTTTTTAATTCTTTTAATGCTTCTGGAAAAGTTACACATACTTTTGTGCAATAAGGAGATACTAACCTATTAGCAAGTCCTGGTGTAATATCACATTCATGTGCAATCACTGGTACTTTGTTAAAAAATGCAGCAAGCACAACAGGAACAGAAACAAATCCACCTTTAGAAAAAACAATATCCGGTTTTTCCATTTTAATAATTTTTTTCGCCTCAAAAATACCTTTAATTACTTTTAAAGGATCTGTAAAGTTTTTAAAATCAAAATATCTTCTAAGTTTCCCGCTGGATATAGGAAAGTACTTAATATTTTCGCCCTCTATTATTTTCCTTTCTATACCTTCCTTTGTTCCAATATATTCAATTTCATAACCTAACATTTTAAGTTTTGGTATAAGTGCAAGATTTGGTGTTACATGTCCTGCTGAACCTCCACCAGTCATTATTATTTTGTGTTTTTCCACTTTAACACTCCTTTTAAAACATGCTTTATTCAGTTTATACTATCTTATTATATACTACTTAGAATAAGAAGTTCGGTATTTATAAAAACTTTCGTTATCCACAATTTCCTAAACAACTTATGATTTTCAAAATTATCCTTCAATCAACTAATATAAAAAAAGACTATGCGGTTAAACTACTATCATCAAGTAATCACCAAAATAAAAGGAGGCAATTATTATGGCAAGTAGAAATAGACAATTAGTACCAGAAGCAAGAGCAGGTCTTAACAAATTTAAAATGGAGGCTGCTCAAGAAGTTGGAGTTAATTTAACAGATGGTTACAATGGCGATCTTACTTCTAGACAAAATGGATCAGTAGGCGGACAAATGGTTAAAAAAATGGTTGAACAGTACGAGAAAAATTTATAATTTAAACCTACATTTTCCTTGTTTACCTCTAAAAAACTATTATATATTTCTAATTAATGCACAAGATATTATCATAACAAAAATATATTAAAAAGGAGTGATTAACAATGGCAAATAAAACATTAGTACCACAAGCAAAAGCAGGTCTTAACAAATTTAAAATGGAGGCTGCTCAAGAAGTTGGAGTTAATTTAACAGATGGTTACAATGGCGATCTTACTTCTAGACAAAATGGATCAGTAGGCGGACAAATGGTTAAAAAAATGGTAGAACAATACGAAAAAAACTTATAATTTAAATTTTTATATGTTGATTTGTATATTCAAAGTTTTTCAATAACAAATTATTTCAACAAAAATAAATTATAAAAGGAGTGAGTTAACAATGGCAAATAAAACATTAGTACCACAAGCAAAAGCAGGTTTAAACAAATTTAAAATGGAAGCTGCTAAAGAAGTTGGAGTTGATTTAAAAGAAGGTTACAATGGTGACCTTACTTCTAGACAAAATGGATCAGTAGGCGGACAAATGACTAAAAAAATGGTTGAACAGTACGAGAAAAATTTATAATTAAAATTCTAAAATTGGTTAAGAGGTATATGCAAGTCATATGCCTCTTAACCTTTTTATTTGATTTACTTACAAATATTCATTTGTAATACTTTACTTTCCTAATTTCCCTCTAATATTCTATTATAAATTTCTTATTTCTACACAAGATACTATCATAACCAAAATAAATTATAGAAGGAGTGATTAAAATGTCAAACAGACAATTAGTACCTGAAGCTAAAGCTGGATTATATTCATTCAAAATGGAAACTGCAAAAGAATTAGGAGTCAACTTTACAGATTACAATGGTGACTTAACTTCAAGAGAATGTGGTTCTGTGGGTGGACAAATGGTTAAAAAGATGGTAGAACAATATGAAAGAAATTTATAATTTAAAAGAATAATAATATTAGTAAGGGCACATAGATTTTAGTCTATGTGCCCTTATTAGTTTATTTACATTTCAGATCTGCAAAAGATAATTAACTAAGTTTAAATTCTAAAATTTTAAGTTGAATAGATTTACGTCCATTATACTCATTGATTTGAGGTGAGTAAATTAAGTCTAATTTCATCCCTCTAGGGTTTGTTAGATAATTCATATGTTCTTCTCCATATCTATCTTTTAACATTTCTATAAATTCATCTACCCTATTAAAAAATATTCCATCAATAGTCTTATTTAATCCCGGTATCACACACTTTATTTTTATTGTGTTAGCATTTTTACCTAAAATATCTATTTTTAAAATAGAAATATTTTTCTCAGCAAGTAAAGGTGACGAATTTCCTTTACCAAATGGTTCTAGCTGTTCTAACTCGTTTATCATTTCATAATTTATTTCACCGAGGGGCATTCTCTGGTCTATTCTTATCTTAGGTTTTATATCCTCATCTGTTAATGTACAAATAAGATTTAATTTTAGCCTTAGCTTTTCTATATTTTCTTCTTTTATTGAAAGACCCGCTGCCATTGGATGGCCTCCAAACTTTTCTAGTAATTCTTTACATTTTATTAATTCCTCAAACAAATTATATTCTTTAATAGATCTTGCTGAACCTTTAGGAGTTTCTTTTCCTTTTGTTAATATTATTGTTGGCACATTAAAAGTTTCCCTAACACGCCCTGCTACAATCCCTGCAATACTCTCATGAATAGTATCCTTATAGATTACTAATACTTTATCACCCTTAAAAGTGGAATTATGTATAAGTTCTATAACCTCCTCCACATTCTCTGTAGTCATTTCTTGTCTTTTTTTATTAAGATCAAATAAAGTTTTAGCAAGCTCTTTTGCTCTATTTTCTTCCTCACATAGGAGCAATTCAACTGATATAGATGCAGATTCGAGCCTGCCAGTAGCATTAATACATGGTCCTATTTGAAAACCGACGTGATAACACTTAATCTCTTTATCATTAATACTTAACATTTCCTTTAAACACCTTAAGCCAAGGTTCTTTGTATTAGTTAACATATCTAAGGCATTTTTAGCAATTATCCTATTCTCATCCACTAAATCCACCACATCACAAATAGTTCCTATCCCTGCAATTTCTATAAATTCATTTGCAAATTTCACATCAATCCCAATTTTTATAAATAATGCTTGTACAAATTTAAAAGCAATACCGGCACCACATAAATTCTTAAATGGATACTTACATTCGTTTTGTTTTGGGTTAATAACAGCATCTGCTGGTGGTAACTTAAAAGTTCTTTCCCCTGATTCATTTTCATCAAATTGTAGCTCATGATGATCAGTTACTATAACAATCATACCTAATTCTTTTGCTAGTTTCACTTGCTCCATAGCTGCAATTCCATTATCGCAGGTTAAAACAACTTTAAAACCTTCATCATTTAGTTTTCTTATCCTATCACTATTTATACCGTAACCCTCATGTTCCCGATCTGGCACGTAATATTCTACGTTAGCCCCAGAACGACTTAATCCCTTATACATTATAACGGTACTCGTAACTCCATCGGCGTCGTAGTCACCATATACAACAATTTTTTCTTTGTTTTCTATTGCTAGTTTTATTATATCTATAGCTTTTTCCATATCTTTCATTAAAAAAGGGTCATACAAATCATCTATACTTGCCCTCATAAATTTTCTTATGTCTATTTCATTATCAAATCCTCTATTAATTAAAATCTTAGCTACAACTGGACTTACACCTGATTTATTTGCGAGTGAAATAACATCTTTAGATGTATTTCTTAGTAACCACTTTTTCTCCATATTTATCTCCTACTTTCCACATTTGGCATCAGAACCTGCACCGTAGCATTAACTAAAACCTTGTTTACTACATCCATTATCTCGAAATCTGTAATGTCTTTCATTACTTCGAATTCAGAAAATAACTCAAAACCATCCTCATACATAATTTCATATACGCATAAGCTCACACTAGTTTGAATAGATTTCTCGAGCGCTACCATTCTACGCAGTTTGTAACTTTTACACAATTTTAGCAAACATTCCTCATCAAAAAAGTTTCTAAGTTCCTTAACTTTTTTTATTTCAAAATTAATAATTTCTATAGTCTTGTAAGCATTTTCATTTGAAGTTCCAAGTGATATGGTAAAAAGTTTTATTCCTATTTCATTTTTTATCTTACTACTTATATCATAAACAAGACCTCTCTTAGTCCTTACTTCATCATACAAAATACTGCTTGTACCATCTCCAAAAACTAAGTTAAATAGTTTTAACGCACTAACTTCTCTAGGTGTTAAATTATGTATTGGGAAACAATATTGAATTTTAGCACCTTGCAAGTCATCTCTATATTCATAATAGATACCTGGTTTATTATTTTCGTACCTGTTCTCTAAAGTTTCTTCTATAAGGCCTTTTTCAGAGGCTAATTTAGCCTTCATATTACCAATACATTTCTCCACTATTTTTAAAATTTCTCTAAGATCCAAAGAAGATACTACACTTATTACGCAATTATCAGCAGTGTAATACTTTTCATAAAAATCCTTAATCTGCTTAATGGTAATAGAGCGTACACTTTCCTCAGTACCTATAATTAGATCCTTAATCCTTCTCTTTTCAAACCCATTATAAAACATGGAATCTTCACAAAATTGATTGGAATCATCCTTCCATTCTTTTAGTTCGGCGCAAATCACTTCTATTTCCTCACAAAACCCTTCATCTTTAAAAGAAGGCTTTAAAAGAATATCAGAGTAAATCTCAAATCCTTTTTCAAAATCCTCATCTAAAGTGGTGCCATAATATACTACGTATGGATAGTTAGTCATTGCATTACAAAAACCAAAAGTCTCATCGCATAATTTATTTATTTCATATTCACTGCGTGTTTTTGTACCCTTAAAAAGCATATGCTCTACCACATGAGCAACTCCTAAATGTTCTTTTTCCTCTCTATTTGCCCCTGCATCAAACCCTATTGTAAAAGAAGTTAAATTATTTTCAGCTTTTTTATATAATAATTTTATACCATTTATTAACTTTATTTTTTCCATATGCTCACCTTCGCTTCTTTTTTTTAAAATATTTTTGTTTTATTTTATTTTGTTTTGTTGTACACTAATATAGGCTTACTAATATTGCAAATAATTTCATTATATCTCTTTTTAAAGGTGGTGACTAATTTCTTAAACAAATTTCATTTAAGAAAAATATTATATGAACAATAAAAATAAAATAAATCAGTCCCTAGCTCAATTTATTAAGTATTCTATAGTTGGTGCTTTCAATACAGTAATAGATATTGCTGTATTAAACATATTATCATATACTACTGGCATAACCCATGGAAAATTTTTATTTCTTTTTAACTTCATCGCATTTTTAATTTATTCAATTTGCGGTTATTATTTAAATATAAATTACACTTTTAAAGAAAATGGAACTAGAAATGCCTACTTTCAATATTCCTCTTTACTATTTTTGGGTATGATTTTAAATAGCTTTATTTTAGTACACTTAACACGTAGGAATCCCTTAATTCATATTTTGCATCACCATAGAAGTATGGCTCACTTAAATCATCTATGGCTTAACATATCCATGATAATAGGTTGTACAATATTAGGTCTTCTTGGATTCTTTATTAATAAATTCTTTATTTTCAATAAAAAAAAGGCACTCTAAAATTAAGTTTTATTTAACTTTTAGTTTGTGTCTTTTTTATATTCCTATTTTAAAGTAACAGTTTCTATATAATCATCTAGGAGGGAGCTAGTTAAGTTTTTTCCTTTACCTGCCCTATTTTGAATATTTATATCATTGAGTTTTATAATTTTATTTTCACCACCAGATGAACTGACCGTCAAACTTAAATTTTCGTCATTTATATCATTTGATCCTTCCGCAGTTTTTACATCTATTAGATTTACAAATATAACTTCATCATTATCTTTTAAGCTTATTCCATTTACCCCTGATGCGCTTTTGCCCATAAAATTAATTGTATTTACATTAAATCTTATACACATTGCTTTTTTAGTTACAATTATTATGTCTTTGTCTAACTTATCGTCATTAACTTTTACAAAAATTAATTTATCTTCTTCTGTTTTAAGTTTATATACCAAAGTAGAATAGAAATCTCCTTCTAATTCTTTAAGTTTAGTTCGTTTTGTAATTCCTTTCTTTGAAAAGAAGTATAGGCTTTTTTCTTCATTAAAATTATCAACAGAAACTATCTGGGCTATTTTATCGTAAGCATTAAAATTATCAAGAAGAGTATTTATGCCCGTACCCTTTATATTAATATTCTGAACCATATAGCTAGGTAATTTATGAACTAATCCATTTTGCGTAAATATTAGTAACGTAGCTGTTGATTTAGTATATGTGCTTAATTCTGTATTAGTCTTTCTACTTGATATTTTTATAATACCTTTTGCATTTAAACTAAGATAAAATTCTTTATAATCGTAATCATTTGTATATTCAAGTTTTACCACTTCATCTCCTAATGTTAGATTAAATAACTGAGTTCCAATTACATTTCTATCAGTGGCTTTAAGTTTAGGTTCCTCTATAGAAAATTCTAGACCCTCTTTAGTAATTATCTTTATATAAGCTTCTTTTCTTTTTTTCTCAATTAACCTAATATCAATAAGTTTTTCATTTTCTTTTAGTTTTAAAGCAGATAATTTAGAATAACTTGTAACAAATTTATCTAAAAATGTTTTCTTAATATTTCCTTTGCTTGTAAAAAACATAAATTGCTTACTTGATGATAAATCTCCTAGTAAAAAAGTAGCAACAATTTTTTCTTTTGTTAAATCCATTCCACGAATAAGTGTATCCAGTCTTTCTCCTTTTTCCTTCCACTTATATTCTGGAACTAAATCTCCTCTTAATTGATAAACATTCCCTATATCAGTAAAAATCATCAATGTTTCTTTAGTATTGGTTCCAATTGAATATGCATTAAAGTCTCCCTCTCTATACTCAATGTCATCAATATTTGCGTTAGACCTATTATAATATTTCATAGGAACTCTCTTTATATAACCATCATTAGATAAAGTTATCATAATGTCTTCGACTAGTATTATATCTTCAACTTCTATTTTTGCTTCACTATCATCTTCAATAATTTCAGTTCTTCTTGGGTCATTATATTTTTCTTTAATTTCTAAAATTTCTGTCCTTATCACGTTAAGAAGTTCTTTCTCACTTCCAAGAATTTTGTTGTACCCCTTAATTAGTCCTTCTAACTTCTTATATTCCTTTAAAAATATTTTAAGTTCTAGTCCAGTTAGCCTATATAACATAAGTTCTAATATCGCTTCAGCTTGAATTTGCGTAAAATCAAACTTAGCTATGAGGTTTTGTCCAGCATCTTTTTTAGATTTTGAGCCTCTAATTGTTACAATAATTTCATCCATTACATCTATAGCCTTAATAAAACCCTCTATAATGTGGAATCTGTTTTTTGCGACCTCAAGTTCCATTTGAGTCCTTCTAGTCACAACATCCTTTTGGTGATTTAAATAATGTTTAAGAATAGTTTTAAGACTCATTGTTTGAGGTTTTCCATTGGCAAGTGCTACCATATTAAATGGTACGTTGCATTGAAGTTCTGTTTTCTTCATTAAGTAATTAAGCACCTTTGTCGCAATGTCCCTATTTGTAGACTTCTTAAATTCAATAACTGATCTAAGTCCAGTTCTATCGGATTCATCTCTAATATCTACAATGGACTCTAGTGCTTTCAAATGCTTCTTTTCAGCTGTCATATCAGAAATAGATTGGAGTAATTTCGCCTTATTCTTCCTATATGGGAATTCTGTAATAACTATACCTAGTCGTCCACTTTCTAAAACCTCTATTTTCATTTTAGAACGTAACGTTACCTTGCCCTCTCCAGTCTCATAGGCAGATTCTATAGCATTTCTACCAATGAGAATACCACCTGTTGGTAAATCTGGTCCTTTAATATATTGCATAAGCTGTTTTGTTGTAATTTCATTATTATCAGCATAAGCGAGTAACCCATCAATTACCTCCCCTAAATTATGAGGTGGTATGTTTGTAGCTATCCCTACTGCAATACCAAAGGTTCCATTAACTAGCAAATTGGGATATCTCGATGGCAATACTGATGGTTCCTTCTCTGTATCAGAATAGTTGTTTACCATTTCCACAACGCCTTTATCAATATCCCTTATCATTTCAAGCGCAATAGGAGAAAGTCTTGCCTCTGTATAACGCATAGCAGCAGCGTTATCCCCATCTTGACTTCCCCAATTTCCATGCCCATCTATCAAAGGTTTCCTTGTAGCGAAATCTTGAGCAAGTATTACCATTGCACCATAAACAGAGCTATCTCCATGTGGATGGTATTTACCAAGAATATCTCCAACAATTCTTGCTGATTTATAATAAGGTTTATCTGGAAATGCTTTTAACATATAAGCGCCATAAAGAATCCTTCTATGTACTGGTTTTAAACCATCTCTCACGTCTGGAAGCGCTCTTTCCCTAGCAACCTCAACAGCATATGGGAGGTAATTATCTGGCATTGCTTCTTCAATTGGTGTCATTATTATATTATTATCTTTTGGTATTTCAATTTTTTTTGCCATTTAAAAATTCCTCCTAAATCATCACCTACGGTGCTGTTCATCATCACCTAATGTGATGATAACGACTTTTAAAATATTCGTTAGAACTCTGCATATTTATACATGTAACTTTTTCTTGGTGCAACCACATCTCCCATTAGAAGTGAAACCATTTTCTCAGCTTTTGCTGCATCTTCTATAGTAACTTGCTGAAGAGTTCTCGTAATTGGGTTTAGCGTAGTTTCCCAAAGTTGATCCGGGTTCATTTCTCCAAGTCCCTTATATCTTTGAATAAGCGCACCTTTCCCGATTTCTTTTTTAGTCTCTTCTAATTGCTCATCACTATATGCATACTTAGCCACTTCTCCATTCTTACTAGCCTTATAAACCTTATAAAGTGGTGGCATTCCCATATAAAGATGACCATTCGCAATGAGTGGTCTCATATATCTATAAATAAAAGTCATCCATAATGTTCTAATGTGGTATCCATCAACATCTGCATCACTTAAAATAATTATTTTGCCGTATTTTAATTCTTTTTCACTATAATTTTCGAGTACTCCTGTTCCAATGGCAGTATTGAATATTTTTAGTTCTTCACTAGCTAATACATTTTCTAGCTTTTGTTTTTCTGTATTCATAATTTTACCCTTAGATGGCATTATAGTTTGAAATCTCCTATCACGAGCTTGCTTAGCACTTCCACCAGCTGAATCTCCTTCAACCACAATAAATTCTGTAAACTCTGAGTTTTTTAATGTGCATACCGCAATTTTACCTGCAAGAGGTGATGCTCCCTTACCTATCTTTTTTCTTTCAGCATCGTTAATTTTTTTTATTTTGTCTCTTCTCGATGCAGCAGAAATGGCATTATTTATTATGTTAGTAGCCATGTCTTTGTTGTCTTCTATCCATTCTAAAATTTTAACATAACAAAGCTCATTCATCATGCTGTAAGCCTCATTATTTCCTAGCTTGCTTTTAGTTTGACCTTCAAAGATTGGATTACTTATTTTAATTCTAACTATTGCAGTCATTCCTTCTCTTAAATCGTCACCTTCAAAATCCTTATCCTTGTCTTTCTCTTTCAAAAGATTAAGTTTCTTAGCTCCATCTTTAAAAGCCCTTGTCATACCAGTCTTAAAACCGGTCTCGTGAGTTCCAGACTCTGTAGTCGGTATATTGTTAACGTAGCTAGCAATGTATTCTGTAGTAGAATCAGTAAACTGCATACACACTTCTCCGTATAATTGTATCCCATTTATTTCTTTTTCACCTTGGAAAAATATTGGTTCCTTATGCAGAAGGGTCTTACTCTCATTTAGATAGTCAATAAAATCTAATAATCCTCTATCTGAGTGATATTCCTTTATAGCGTTTCCTTCTTTTCTATTATCAATAAACACTAACGTAATTCCTTTATTTTGAAAAGCCAATTCTTGTAGTCTTTCATCAATAAAATCCGAGTTAAAGTCAAGGGTTGTAAACACCCTCTTGTCAGGCATAAACGTAACTTTACTACCTGTTTCTTTTGACTGGCCAATCACCTCAAGCTTACTTACTGGTGTACCTGGCATAATTCTTTTTAACTCCTTATCAAATGAATATTCAAATCTTTGAGAGAAAATTTTTCCCTTTTGTTTTATTTCAACAATCAACCATTCTGATAATGCATTTACAACCGCTGCTCCAACACCATGAAGTCCACCAGAAGTTTTATAATTTTTATTATTAAACTTTCCACCAGTGTGAAGTTCTGTAAACACCATTTCTACACCAGATTTATTTTTTATAGGATGTATTCCTGTAGGAATACCCCTACCATTATCAACAATAGTAACACTTTTATCTTCATTTAATATTATTTTAGCTTTATCTCCATAGCCATTAGCTATCTCATCTATAGAGTTATCTAATATTTCCCATATACAATGATGTAGGCCTTTGCTACCTGTAGAACCTATGTACATGCCTGGTCTTATCCTTACAGGCTCTAGCTTTTCTAGAGAAGTTAAGTCTGTTACATCATATGTTTGAATTTCTTCATTTTCAAAACTCATAAAAATCCTCCAGTAAAATTTTATCATACATTTGCTATTTTATATGTTTATTCACAAAAGGTAAAGAGATTTTAATAAAAAAATAGAACGTTAGTTTCTATTTTTAAGAATAGTTTTATTCTTTTATATCATTTTCACCCGATTTTATAGAAAAATATTGACCAGCAAATTAAAACTTTTCTGCCGGCCAATACGTAGTTTACTTTAATTTTTGCCCCCACCTTACTTAATCATTTTATTAGTTGCTGGCAATAATGCCGCCGCTACTCTTATTAGATATTTTAAACTTTCACCATCTATATTTTTTTTAAACCCTAATAAACTAGTAGCATCTTTAGCTAATTGAATAGCTTTCTCTTCTTTAAGGGCATTATCGCTATTTCTATAGTTTGTTTCTATATTTTGTACAACTTGTGAAATAATTCTAAGAATTGTCTTTGCATTTTCGGGTGTAGATTCACTGGTAGTTAAAGATCCAAGTATTACAGAAGCAAACCCAAAATAATCATCTTTTAAATTACTATCTTTATCCTTTAATAAATAAGCTAAATAAGCAAGTCCCATTACTAAAAGCACTATTAATATATATTGTATAATTATTTCTACCATCACGTACCCCTCCTTATTTGTTTTTATATTACTTATATGCCGCTTAAATAAGAATTGATACTTTTTTAACTAAATTGTACTATAAATAAATTATTGGATTAAGTTTTGATGTTATCTTTTAATTGTGTTATTAGAATCTAAATAAATAGTATCTATAATTTTTTTTAGTGATTTATCATATACTATAATATTTAATCCAGCGTGTTTATTTAGATTTTCAACCCCATTTAAAACTACACTTGGTATCTTTTTATCAACACTTTGGGTGGTGATTTTAAAATTAGTCCCTTTATCTAAAGAGAAATCCTTAGATAGCTTAGCACTACTAAGTGTTTCTGATTGTACTTTATTATCATTTATGATCGCAAGGTAATTAGAACCAATACTATTTTTCGTAAAAGTTTTTAATCCTAATGATGTTAATGAATTTTTTAAAATTTCATTTTTTGAAATGTCCTCATTTGTGCTAGCAACTATAATATAATTTTTATTTTTTATTAATGAAACATATTTTTCAATATTTGTTTCATTAGTAATATCTATAGCTGATTCAGAATGTGAATAAAGAATATAATCAGAATTCCATTCTTTATAGTTTGAATCATTACGATGATCTGTTAATTTATAATTTGTTTTTAAATATTTACCCAAATATGATGTTGCTTTTTCAGAACCAAAGATATTTAAGTGACCAATGTTTGCCATATCTTTTTTAAAATCAAATCCTAATTCTGTTGTAAGTTTATTATAGTTAATAAACGGAATACTACTCGCTTTTGAAATTTCTGCCACTTTATTAAACATCTTAGCAGGCTCAGCTGTCCAAACTTTTGACCCTGATGTTTGACTATAATCATGTGGTGCATTTGTGAAAATCAATTTGAAATTTTCCTTTTTAGATAAAGCTATCATTTTATTTAAATATTTTTCAGTCTTAGGTGGAAGAGCTGCGGTTTCTGTAGTTTCAGAATTTGAAGCATTTTCTTTACCATACACGGCGTGACTAGCGTTAAAGCCTTTTTTATAATAAGTCTCATCAGTGTCATAATTAAAATCTGTATCCGTTAGTTCTTTCCAACGATCATGATATTTGAAAATAGGAAAAAAATAGTTGAGCCACTGATCCATTGGTGTAGTTTTAAGAATAGCTTGCACTTTATTTACAGAAAACTTTATATTATCCAAAGCAGTTCTTATATAACCCTCATCACCAAATTCATCAGTTGAACCTAAATAATATAAATCTACTACTACAATTGGATCCTTATGTTTTTTCAAAACCTCTTTTAATAAATAATAGGTTACATCTATTGGCTGACCTCCAGTAGAATAGTCAAAGCTTGTTATTCCAAACTGTTTCCATAATACGTTAGGATTTATTAAAGCATCCATATGGCTTGAACCTAATAATACAACGTCAAATGAATCTCCCGTATTAGTATATAAACCTTGCGTGAGTTTAGCACGATGATTTGTTTTTATAATAAAAATAGAATTAAGGGTTATAATAAAGAGCAATAATATAATTACAAAACTAACCCCTTTTAAAAATGACTTTTTAAACATGCAAAATCCTCCTAGAATTGTGAATAGATAAACTGCTGCATGCTATATCCAGGCCCATACAAGCCAAAGATTAGAATGACTACAGTAGCACCTATATACGTTGCCCATCTAAACATTATGTTTTGTTTCGCTAAACTAGTTCGTAGATTTTTTGTTCTACGTAATATATCTACTGTTAGAACCAAAATTATACCAGCAAATGCAATAAAAAAATCTTTTGAATCTAATCCAAGTTCAAAAATAGAACCATTAGTAAGTACCCAAGGATTAAAATAAAAAACGTTTTTAATTATTGTTATAGCAGTTGATAATGAACTAGCTTTAAAAAATATCCAAGCAAAATTTACAAGCATAAAGGTTATAAATACTTGAAAAAACTTGAAACTAAATACTTCTGTTTTAATTTTAAAAGTTTTTACTATCCTTTTTCTGAAGGGTTCAGAAATATTTTCCACTATCTGATAAAGTCCGTGAAGTCCGCCCCAAATAATAAAATTAAAGGTAGCCCCATGCCATAGACCACTTACTATGAAAACAATCATAATATTATAATTAGCCCTTAATTTGCCACGTCTATTTCCGCCTAGTGGAAAATATAAATAGTCTTTAAACCAGCTAGTGAGTGATACGTGCCAGCGGCTCCAAAATTCTTTTATTGAAATTGATAAATAGGGTTGGTGAAAATTATTAGTTACCTTAAATCCTAAGACCTCC
This sequence comes from Clostridium estertheticum, assembly GCF_026650985.1. Lineage (GTDB taxonomy): Bacteria > Bacillota > Clostridia > Clostridiales > Clostridiaceae > Clostridium_AD > Clostridium_AD estertheticum_C. The sequence goes on along the minus strand of NZ_CP086239.1, from coordinate 457,893 downwards.
GCAGCTCCTCTTGCTATATCTGAATAAGACATAAAATCACAATAAATTTGAAAACTGAAAAACACTGTAGCTATAAAAGTTGTAAAACCTTTATAGTGATTAGGTTTATTGTATACAGTATTAACAAATACTGCTAATCTATCTGAGACTACTATTTTTATGAAGACACCCCACAACATTAGTAATAGACCGTTTTTAACTCTATCATAATTAAAATTATGCTTCTCATCAAATTGATGTAACATGTTTTTAGATTTCTCAATAGGACCTGCAACTACTTGAGGGAAGAATGATACAAACAGAGCATATTTTCCTATGTTTTTCTCAGCAGGAACATCTTTTCTATAAACATCTACAGTATAGCTAAGGGCTTGAAGGGTATAGAATGATATCCCCAGTGGCAGTAAATATTCAAAAGATGGTGCATGATTTGAGATGCTAAATACATGTAATAATCCCGTTAAACTCTCATTGAAAAAATTATAATATTTGAACAAAAACAAGATACCCAAATTGCTAAAAAAACTTGCAAAAACCAGCATTTTTTTTACTTGAGTAGATTTTTTTTCATTGCTTATCTTATTTGCTTTTTCAATTAGTAAACCACTTAAATATGTGATGATAGTTGATGCAGCTATTAATATTGCGTATTTAGGATTTAAGACCATATAAAAGAAATAACTGCATATTAGCAGCCAAACCCATCGAAGTTTATGCGGAATTACATAATATAAAACAGAAACAATCAGAAAAAACATTAAAAATTTTATTGAAGTAAATTGCATAATATACCTTCTTTCCATTACATAACGATAATTATAGACATATTTCTACAACATCTACTAATATTTATATAAGAATATACTTAAATACTAATAAAATAATGTTTAATCTAGGTGTCAATATTGTTAATAATTTGTAAACAGTATGACAAAGTGTTATGTCGCTATTTACCTATTCCCCACAAAAAATAAAAATAGAACTAAGGAAACTCACTCCTTAGTTCTATTTTTATTCTATTTTAACAAATGCATATATTATTTAAACTGCATGTTGTAAAGATAAGAATATACTCCTTCTTGCTCTATAAGTTCATCGTGTGTTCCTCTTTGGTTTATTCCCTCATCAGTTAGTACTACTATCTCATCTGCATTTTTTATTGTACTTAATCTATGAGCAATAACCAAAGTAGTTCTATTTTTCATAAGCTCTTCCAATGATTTCTGAATGAATTGTTCATTTTCATTATCAAGAGCAGAAGTGGCTTCATCAAGTATTAAAATTGATGGATTTTTTAAAAACACTCTTGCTATAGATATTCTTTGCTTTTGTCCACCAGAAAGTTTTACTCCTCTCTCACCAGTATAAGTATCATAACCATGCTTAAGACCTATAATAAATTCATGAATATTTGCCTTCTTAGCCGCCTCAATTATTTCATTTTCCAATGCCCCCGGCCTACCATATAATATATTTTCTCTAATGCTTCCAGCAAACAAATAAACATCCTGCTGAACTATTCCAATAGATTTCCTAAGTGATTTAAGTTTTATATCTCGTATATCAATACCATCTATTGTTATACAGCCGTCATTTACCTCATAAAACCTTGGTATTAGACTAGAAAAGGTTGTTTTACCACCGCCTGATGGACCAACAAGTGCAATATTCTTACCTGATTGTATTTTTATATCTATATTACTTAATATGTCACTACTATTATTATAACTAAAAGATACATTGTTAAAGGCTATCTCTCCCTTAGGATTCACGAGTTCTACTGCATCCTCTCTGTTTGTTATCTCTGGCTTTGTGGTTATAACTTCAACAAATCTTTGAAATCCTGAAAGCCCTCTTTGAAACTGTTCTGTAAAATTTACAAGCTTGTCAATAGGATTTAAGAACGTATTTATATAAAGTATGTATATTACAAGGTCAGTTACTTTTAATGAACCGTCACTTATAAATATACCACCTGCAAGAATAACACTAAGATAAAGCAATCCTTGAAAAAAGGTATTACCACTAAAAAATCTGCCCATTATAAAATAGCTATCCTCTTTAGTCTTTAAATATTCATTATTACCTTTAGTAAATTTAGCATTTTCGATTTCCTCATTAGCAAATGATTTCACTACTCTTATACCTTCTAAGCTGTCTTGTATTTGTGCATTTACTCCTGCTATCTTTTCCTTATTTTCCACAAAAACATTTCGCATTTTCTTATTATAAAAGTATGAGAAATATAACATTACTAATGTAAATAAAAGAAGTATAAATGTTATTTTTGAATTTATGCCTGCGAGTATAACAAACGATCCAACTATTTTCAATATGGATATGAATACATCCTCTGGTCCATGATGTGCAAGCTCTGATATATCAAAAAGGTCTGTAACTATTCTTGACATTAGCTTTCCAGTACTTGCTTCATCATAATAAGAAAAAGATTGTTTTTGAAGATTATCAAAAATATCTTTTCTCATATTTGCTTCCATTTTTGCCCCCATTATATGTCCCCATGAGGTTATGAAATACTGACAAAAGTAACGAACAATATACATAATTAATAACGCTATACCAACATATATAACATACTTAATTATCTTGTTTCCATCCTGTAATACATAAACATCATTTAACAAATACCTTACTATTAACGGAAACACCAAATCTATTGCAGATAAAATTAATGCACAAAACATATCTGCAAAGAATAGAGCCTTATATGGCCCATAATAACTTATAAAATTTTTAAACATTTTCATTATTCTTGTAACCCCTTATCCTTAAAATTAGTTTACTCTTTTCAAAAATTAAACTTAGTTAAATTATAACATAACTTTTTTATTCTATGGTTATTTGGTTTTACGACGTCTACTTGGATACTCTATTTTATAGGCGGAAACTTTATTCATTGTTTTACCTACCTCCCATCTTAAATTAGCTTTTAATATACTTTTCATAAAACACTAATGTCATTTTGCTATTTATAATTTTAGTCCTTCCCGTTTTTACATAACCTAATTTTTCATACAAATAACAATTCCGTGGCTCTTGTAATATAGTATCTAACTCCCATGCCTTTGCATCATAATATATTTCCTCAATAATTTTAAAACTCTTTTGTGCGATCCCAAACCCTTGGTATTCTGGTAAAATGAAAATAGGACTAACACGATAGAGTTTATTATCCTTTTTCACTATTCTTATGCAACCAACAAGTATATTATCTCTTTTAATAATATAGTAATCTGTAAATGCTTGGTTTATTCGCATAACAGTTTTTTCTATTGATTCATTTGCAGGACTGGTCTCAAAATCTTGATATTTCGATAGTAAATCCATAAATGATTTGATTTGCATGACATGAATAGTTTCTGCATCATCTAATGTTGCTTTAGTTAAACATATATTCATTACCTTATCTCCTTCCTCACTATATGATTTTAATATTTGACTTGATATGAACACTATAAAAAATATAATACACTAAAATATTTCTCAGGAAATTAAATCTGTCTCACATTCTCTTTCACCTAAATTTTGAGCAAATCTTAATAAATAACCATCAGGGTCCATAATTAAAAATTCTTTCTGTCCTATTAATATATTATTTGCCTTATACCAATTTTCTTTTATTTCTACTTTTATTTTATAGTTTTGTTTTTTATATTTTCGTATAATTTATCAATATTTTCTACTGCTATTTGAAAGTTAACTCCTCTACCAAAAGGATTTTCTAAAATTCCAGTCTCCCAAAATCCATTTATTTCTTCAATCATAATTTGTGAACCATTCAGTGATATTAAAGCAAACTTATCCGTTTTTCTTTGGTACTCTAACTTAAAAAAAAGAATATTTAAGTAAAAATCCAAACTTGTATTTATATCTGAAACAGATAGTTCCGGTATTAACGCATTAGGTTTAAACATAAAACAAGACCCCCTTAATTGATTTTCATATAGTGATGTTTAAAATGACTTCTCTACAATCCATTGAGCAGCCTCTAATACATTGTTTGCTACATAGTCTGGATCTATTTGTGACCACCTATCTCTATCTTTCCCTAATGTCTCATTACCAGCTCCGGTTAATACAAGTATTTTCCCCATATTAGCCCTCTTCGCAGCCATCATATCGCTCCACCTGTCCCCAATTACAAAACATCTTGAGAGGTCAAGTGCATATTCAATTTTTGCTTTTAATAACAATCCTGCTTCAGGTTTCCTGCATTTACAATTATGTTCTGGAGTATGAGGGCATATATAAGCCTTTTCAATTCCAAATTCTTTTAATTCATTTATAAAATCTTTTTCTGTAGCTTCTCCAACTGAAATACCTGGTTGATTTGTAAATGCAAAGACTCTAATTCCATTCTTCTTTAACACTTTAATAGCCTTTTCTGTAAATGGATATAAAACAAATTTATCAGGATATGTTACATCCGTATCCCCACCCATTGTGCCATCTCTATCTATAAATACTGCTTGGACCTTTTTTAAACCACCCATATCATTTACCCCTTAAATTTCTATTTTCTATTTTCTATTTTCTACATATTAACAGTGCATGGTTGCTACTCCCTAAAATGCTCTTATCTCTACAACTACATAAATTATAATAAGTCCATGCTTCATATTCTTCATCATTCATTTCATCTACAAGCTTTCCTAATAATGGGCTTATCCCATCAGTTGCTACATGGTCAATAATTTTAATTTTGAATTTGGAAACCAGTAATTCCATATCTGAAGGTGTGGTGAAAAATGCATCTGTCCAAAAACATTCTTTTTCACCCTCCTCTATAGTCCCACCACTTAAAATTTTATCAATAAACCCATGAGTTAAAAATTTTTTATCTTGAGACATAATAGAATTAAGCACATAGTGTTTATTTATATATGCAATTGCTAGTATTCCTCCTTTTTTTAATATTCTTAAATTCTCACTAATACACGCTTCTCTATCCTTTTCATTTATAAGATGGTACATTGGTCCAAGACATAACACTACATCAAAACTTTCAGAATCATATTGCTTTAAATCTATAGCATTAGCTACTTCTGCCCGTAGTTTAGTAATGTTACTAGATTTACTAAGCTTTTCTTTAATAATTTCTACATGTTTAGGTGTTATATCAGTAGCCACTACCTCATTTCCCTTATTTGCATAATAAAAAGAATACACCCCTGTCCCCGCGCCTAATTCTATAATTTTATCCTGATGTTTTATATATTCATTTAAAATACTTGTTGTTACATCAAATTCTACTTTTCTTGCTTTATTGGTTGAAACCCTGCTTTCTTCATCATATTTATTATAAAAATTAACGATATTATTCATAAAAACACTCTCCCTACATCTAATTATTTTTGAAAATGCTCCAACTCATCTGATTTATATACATTTGTCCAATGTTATGGTTGCAACTCATTAAGTCTTACAAATTAAATAACATCCGTATTAGTATCCTTAGTAGCTCTTCTAGCTAACTCTTCAATATGTCTATTATCAGTCCCACAACATCCCCCTAATATTTTAAAATTGTTATTATCCTTTAGTTCAATCATTGAATTAATTAATATATCAAAATCATCGGTTTGCAGCTTAATATTATCATTTAAATCTTCTGGACTTGCTGTAGATGTATTTGCTTGGATTCCTATTAGACGTTCACTCACTAATGCTGTTTTATTTAATGGGTTAGAAAGTGCCTCTTGTAATACAATCGGATGTACGCAATTTACCATATAACATAAAGGTTTTGGGGTTATAGTATTGTCGATTTCCTCTATAATATCATTTATTATAGTGCCATCTAATAATCTACCAGATTTTCTTATTACAAAACTCAAAATATAAGGTATCCCTGTTTCAGCCATAGCTTTTGCTATACCAATTGCCTCCGATTTTGCGGGTAAGACTCCAGCAAATAAGAAATCTACATTTGTTTGTTTAAACAATTCTGCTTGAAGTTTATGGAATTTATATGCTTCAGACGTCTCTAATGCCTCATTAGGATTATAAGCATCACCCTTACATCCCATTAACCCTCCAATAAAGATTTTATTTTTATGAGCTGAGTAATTTTCTCGCAAATCTTCTAAAAATTCTACACAATCCTTTATAACACTCTTATCATGATAGATTGAACGATTAATTCTCTCTACGGTTGCTCTTCTGGTAGGTGTCATAATCATTATAGGAATATTATAAGAATCAGCTACATCAATATACTGCTGATAAATTAAAGATAATATCTCAATGCCTTTTTCATCATATATTAGACCTGCAGGCAAAATATCCTTATCTAAAGGAATACAAAATTCCCTTTTTAATCTCTCTATAATAGCTCCTTCTGTTAATAAAAATGAAGTATTGTTAAACGCATTTAAAAACGAATTTTGCGGCTGACTATTATCTTTCATAAATTCTCCTTTTAAATTCTTTATCTTCTTTACATCATCCGATAGTGTTAACACTATCTTTGTTTTATTTTTAATAAAATTAAATTATTACTTAGCAAATGCTATAAAATAAAAATACTCTCACCTCCAAGACTTGTATATCTTGGAGATGAGAGTTACTTGTTTACTCTTCTTAACATCACTTTCTTATATGAAATTGTTTTGTTAAATTATACATCTATATACTCATTTTGTAAATATTATTTTCTTTTACTTTATAAATAATTAACCCCATAATATAATGGCCATCTAATTTTTATATTCTTATTTATTTTCATTAACAATTTTATGATAAATAATATATGAATATACAGTAGGCGCAATTGAAATTGCAGCAACAATAATTACGAACCCTAGCCAATTAAAGTTCACTTTTGTAACAGTTAATAATATATTTAAAATTCCTCCTATGACCCATATAGGTGCAGCCATTCTATGAGTTTTCCTCCATACTTCTTCATTCGCTAAAGTCCAAGGTGTTTTTATTCCCACAAAATAGTTAAACTTAAATCTACCCATTACATTACCTAATAAAATAAATAGCAATGAAATCATTATTTGAATAAATATTGTTATATTAATCGCAACCCCTGTACCTATTAGAAGTGTAGTCACTTCTATCCCAAGAAAAAATATAATTAATAAATATTTTAAATATTGATAAGTTGACTGGAAACTTTCATAATTTTTCCCTTTAGGATCGATATAAGGTAGCGCAATAAATAATAAATACATTGCTAAATTTATAAATGCTAAACCAAATGCTCCGAAAAATTCACCTCCATAACCATCTACTTGGCCTTTAAAATTCCAATGTATAGGTACTCTATTAGGGAGTAATGGATAAAAATATACTCCAAGTGCAAATCCTAAAAATATAAGGATTAAAATTCCCTTGTCTTTTTTTAAAACATTACTTATCTTTTTCATTTTCACTTTCCCCCTCATTAACATGTGTTGTGTTAAAAAACCAATTAGTTACTTCTTGAAACACTGTAGTATCAAGCGAATAATAAATATATTGGCCCTTACGTTCATCTGTTACCAAAAGCGATTGTTTTAAAGCATTAAGATGGTGAGAAATACTTGGTTTAGTCATATTAAAATGTTCTGCTATTTCTCCAGCAGTCAAATCTTTCTCTTTCAATAATAAAATAATTTTTCTCCTTGTTGGGTCTGCAAGTGCCTTAAACGGTAAATTGAGAATTGACATATTAATTTCTCCTTATATTTTTTTAGGTTTAGATAATCAATTAGATATTTAGATAACTGTCTAATCTTCTAACTGTATTGTATTCCCATTGTCTTTAAATGTCCACACTTTTTCATTCTTTATATGGTTATAATTTTCATATCTATAAAACTATAAATACAAAAAAATAAAAAAGAAGATTTCTCCTCTTTTTCATCTATATTAATCATTTTAGACTAAGTTTTTGGAACAAAATTGAACCACCTACAATTATACAACCACCACCTATGGTTATAAATGATGGAACTTCTCTTATCACTATTAATCCCATGATTGTAGATAATAACGGGGTAATAAACATAAAATTTGTAACAGTAGTAACTTTTTTTGCTTTGGATATTGCCATTACCCAAAATAAATAAGCAATTGCACCTGGGAAAAATCCTAAGTAAATAACATTCACAACTTGCAACACAGGTGCATTAGATAATTGCATTAACCCATCTTTCAAAAATACAGTAAGCAATATTGTACCTGCAAATATACTATATGTAGTTGATTCAAGCGGAGTATATTTTTTTAAAATTTTACGTTGTATTATGTTATATATCGCAAGGCAAAGTGCTGCAATAAGTATCCATTCAATTCCCTTGCTAATAGAGAATACCCCTCCATTTAGAGCAATGATAATTATCCCTAAAAACTCTATTACTAGTGCAAACCAACATACCTTATTAATTTTTTCTTTATAAAATATTACTGCCAAAATAGCTGTTATAATTGGTGCCGTACTGGTTAAAATACTTGCTGTAGCTGCGCTTACACTTACCGAGCCTTCATTAAATGCATATACGTATAAAGCAAACCCCACTAAACCTGATAAAAAGAACATAGGTACATCCCTTATCTTTGGCAGTGAAATCTTTTTTATAACCGCAAAAGCAAGTAACAAAACACTTGCAAATAAATACCTTACGCAGCCTAATGCTTCAGGTGTAAAACTTACTAAAGCCACTTTTGTAAATACAAATGCAGATGCCCATAAAAAAACTGTTATAAAAGCATATATTAAAACACTTACGTTTGCTGTTCTTATTTTGTTTATCATAATATCACGTCCATTTCTACTTTGAATAAAAAATAGTATTGTATTTACTTTTTCTCACATTCAATATATGCTATAGGAACATTAAGAATTTATAATAGTTTGAATTTCCCTATGCATATCCCAAACATCACACTCTCCATCGCACATAGTTTGATTGCTCAAAATTATAATTGTTGCATCAATCTCTGGATAATATGAAAGCATTGCACCTACACCATCGTTTAGCCCCTCTTTACGCATACAAAATACATTACCATTAATTTCTACGAACTCAAAGGCATATCCTTTTCTTAATGTTGCATTAACTGAAGATTCACCACAATTAAATGGCTTGGCAAATTTACAATGAGGTGAAAATAACATATTCGTATATTCTGAATTTAATACCATATTTGATTTTAGGTTTCTTATAAAAATATCAAGGTCAAGTACTGTTGTATAGGCTCCAGAATCAGGAGATCCAATAGGTGGATAAGAGTAAATATTTTTTCTCCATTTAATATGATCTTTATTTTTTGAGTAATGCCCAACATACCCTTCTGCCATATTTGCATTCACTTCATCCATAGCACAAAATTTTGTGTTTAACATACCACTAGGCACAAAAATATTATCGGTGACAAATTTTCGATAATCCTGCCCAGATATTTTTTCTATCGCTAAACCCAATAAGACAAAAGCACAATTATTATATCTAACATTGGTACCTGCCTTAAATATAGGTTGTTTATATGCAAATTGCTTAAGAAAATCACTTGTATTTCTTATAGCATAATTAGGTTTATTAATAAATAAATCAGAATAAATTTCTCCTGCTTCTTCGTCTGCGTCATCAGCAATTCCAGAAGTATGGTTAAGCAAATTATAGATATTTACATCCTTAGGAATTGTAGTTCCATTTAAATCAATAATGCTTGTAATTTTGTCATCAAAATGTAATAACCCTTTTTCTATTAAGATCAAAATGGCCGTTGCAGTAAAAACTTTGGTGATGGATGCGGTATCAAACATAGTATTAAGTCTATTAGGAATATTAAAACCCTTATGTGCCAACCCATACGCATGTGAAAAAATCTCATCATTCCCCTGCTTCACAAGACAAGTACCAGAAAAATTATGTTTTTTACTAAAATCATCACATATCCTTTGAATTTTTTCTTTCATCACTTTACCCCCTAAACTGTTCACTATCAACCTTATTAATTGACTTAACCGATGTTAACTTTAATTTTGTACGTGTATAAGAATCAATTTAATTACCATCTTCATATCTCCTGAATTCAAGAATATAATTATCCTCTTGCTCAGTCGAACTATTTACTCTAAAATTGCAATTATTTAATATTTTATTAGACCCTATATTTCCTTTTGAAACTTTAGCAATTATTCCTCTACATTCTCTAAACCCATAAGCCCATCTTATTAATGTTTCTAAGGCCTCCGTCATAATTCTTTGCCTTCTATAATTAGGTGAAATACTGTATCCAACTTCTGAGTAACCATTTTCACTTACTAACCCTTTAAATCCAATAAAACCTACTCCTATTTGATTTTCCTTATTAATGATTAGCCAGTACGTATACCATTTTTGAGTATCTTCACTAATATTCTTCATCTTTTCTAGTTTTTTTGCTACTGCAAATTTAACAGAATGAGATATTGATTCTAAATCAATGCTAATTTCAATATTATCACTCTGATTTTCATTAATATATAATAGTTCATTAAAAGATAAGGGTTTTAAAAGTAACCTTTCTGACTCTAATACTTTCATACGCAATACCTCCTTTAGTTTTTACATTGACTTAATAAATTTTGTATAAAAACTGTCCAGGTATTGATAATCAATCAGTATACTCGGATTTGAAAATATTATAGTACAATGTGGTAACTTCTTTATTATCTAATAGTTTTAACTTCTCAGTTTTTTGAAACCTATATTTAAATCCACATTTTTCAATTACTCTTTTAGACTTAGAATTAAAGTCAAAATGTCCACACCAAATTAAATCTAAATTTAATTCATTAAATCCATATCTTATTAAATAATTTACGGCCTCTGGAATAAACCCGTTTCCCCAGTATTTAGGGTTAAGAACATATCCTATTTCTTTTTGCTTCAAGTCTGAAAGACTATCATCAGGTTTTCTATTATGAAGTCCAATACCGCCAATTACTTTGTTTTCTGATTTTAGAACTACAGCATATGTTTCATTATTTTCAATGAACATTCTTATTATCCCTTTACCTTCTTCCTCATTCTTATGAGGTGGCCAGCCAGCACTTGGACCTACTAATTCACTTTTAGCATACTCATATAAATCAGCGCTATCACTTTCTTTCCATTCCCTTAGTATCAATCTATTAGTTACTAATGTTTCCATATTTGTTTATCCCCTTTCTCTAAAAGTACTTACCCCTAACAACTAATTTATTTGTAATTAACCTTTGCTTTCACAAAAATACTATTGTGCAAAACAATCAATTTCTAACAATCTACTTAACACCAATACGCATCCGATAGCAAAAATCTATATTAAATTCACTGCTGCCAAAGATATCAATAATTCGCTCTTTAAAAGAAATCAAAAGAGGATTAATTTCATCTATATTGGCTTTCATAATAGCCTGTACTCCTCCTTGGCTTAAAGCAATTGAAATAAATCTTTGTGCATTACAAATCTCAGAGTTAGAAAATACTATTTCTCTTACATATCTGAAATTACCACTATTTTTTATATTTGAAAGATGCTTGTCTTTGTCCCATCTCTTAAAACTTTCTTTAATATCTGGATGTGTTAATTCAAATTCTCTTACTTTATCAAAAAGCTTATTATATTCAAATTCTGCTTCCCAATTACATACGGGTGGCCAGTCATTATCGTAGACTGCAAATATACCACCTTTCTTTAAAATTCTCGATACTTCATTCAAGGTATTTTCTGGATTCATCCAGTGAAATGATTGCGAACATGTGATAATATCTGCACAGCTATTGTTTAATTGAGTATTATCTGAAAATTCAGAATTAAATAATATATTATCTAACCCCACCGTTTTTTCTCTTGCCACTTTAATCATGTCAGTACTTGGTTCTATCCCAATTACTTTATTACTTACCTCACTCCAAATTCTTGTAGAAAGCCCTGTACCACATCCCAAATCAACCACAAGAGTTGGATCACGATTCAAATATTTGAGTATTATCTCCTTAACTTTCTCTGGACATTTAGGTCTTGCATTATTATAAACATCAGCAAATCCCATAAATCTATCTGCATTAAGTTGCAAGTTTTCTTTCATCTCTCTATCATCCTTCCAATTTCTCATATTTGCCTAATATTACATGAAAATTTATATTTCATCTTAACTTTTACGTTTATAAATTAAAGATATTGGACCATCTTCAAAACCTAAACTTCTATAAAATTCCTCATTACTAATACTTCCCCTTAACATGTATGTGACTTGTTGACTACTATTAAATATTATGTTTATTAAATTTTTACCAATACCTTTTTTTCTATATTTAGAATCAACCACTACATTATTTATTTGTCCATTAAACACATAATCTGTTGTACACCTAGCAAATCCGACCATTCTTCCCTCATCCCATGCAGTAACTACTATTTGAGAATTTTCTACCATAAGTAATAATCTATTATTATCCTCAGTTTTATCATTCCAGCCTACCTCATTAAATAAAGTTTTTAATTTATCATAATCAACTTTCTTATCCGTATTATACATAATCATAGTATGATTGTCCTCCCTCATTATTATTAGCCATGTGCAATCAACATTTTATTTTTCTAATTAAGAATATTGTAATCTAGCAATACTAAGCCACTCATTTATAATCCCTTAATATCTTTAGTGAAATTACCTCTCCCCTCTTCATTTTCAACAAATCAAACCAATCACATATTTCAATTGCAAAATCAATAAAAGCTACTCCCTGAGCAGTTATCACATTTCCCTACTATATTTCTAATTAAACCAATCTTTTATGATGGTTACTTTCTTATTTGTAGCATCAAGTTCAATTTCACATCCTATTGGTAGCGTCATCATTGGGTGCGTATGACAACAATCAAAATCGGCAACAAATGGTAACTTCTTATCTCCTAATACTTCTACTAAAATTTCATATGGTTTTCTACCTGTCTTCATATCATCAAATAATTCATGTTTCCCAAGTATAATTCCAGAAATTTTATCAAATACACCATTTAATTTTAGAAAAGAAAAACTTCTTTCTATCGTTGCAGCATCTTTTAAAGAGTCTTCTATAAAAAGTATATCTCCATTCTTTATTTCAGGCATATATTTGCTGCCCCATATCCCTTGAATTGTATTTAAGTTACCACCCATTACCCTGCCTCGGACATTTCCCCCATAAATTGTAATCCAAGAGTTTTCTCTTTTCTCTTTGCTTCTATCTTGTATTTCCCAATTAACGTATTCATCTGTCCAGTATTCTGGAGTTTGAAATACATAAGGAAAACTCATTTTATCCATAGTGATTTCTTTGAAATATTTATAAGTAAGATCAACAAATGGTGTAAATTCTCCAAATGATGCTACTAATGCAGGTCCATAGTATGTACTTATTCCTGTTTGTGCATATATAGCAAGCAAAATTGCTGTAACATCAGAATATCCTATTATTATCTTAGGATGTAGCTTAAACTTTTCGTAATCTATATAAGGAAGAATTGAATTTGAATTCATCCCACCAATTGATGCCATGATACATTTTACTTCTGGATTTCTAATTAAACTATTTAACTCCTCTGCTCTTTGCATAATACTCCCTGACCTATAAAAATCATATTTTCCTGTTAAACTTCCCTCTATCAGATTAAAACCTTTACTTTGTAGATATTGCTTGGCTCTATCAAATCTATTAGGACATAAATATGTTATAGGTGCTGATGATGAAAAAATACCTATTGAATCACCGACCTTTAATTTGGTTGTTTCATCCATGTATATCCTCCTAAAACATTTTATTTGTTTTCAATTTTCCACCATATTAATTCGTCATCTTCCTTATATTTAATAGCACCCACATTTTTTAATACTTTATGTGATTCTATATTATCCTTTTCTGTATCTGCAATTATATATATAGCCTTTGGATTTTCGAAAATCCATTTTTTTAAACCTTGTAATGCTTCCGTAGCATAACCCCTATTTCTGTACATCTCTTCAATACCATATCCAACTATTACTTCACCATTTTCATTAGGACATCCTTTAATCATTATAAATCCTATTATCCTATTTTCTTCTTTAAGAACGATTGCCCAATTTGTTAACCATAAATAGTTTTTATTATCTTCACTCACCTTTTGCAATCTTACTTTCATTGCATACTTCATTTCATCATCCAGTATTGTATTAGAAACACTTAATCCCAACTCACTCTGCATTTCCCCATAGTTCTCTAAAGCTAAATCGAGGTGTTTTGCCTGTAAAGGTAATAACTTTAATCTTTCACTTTCTAATTTTATCACGTGATTCCTCCCCAATGATTTATTGAATAATGTATATTATTTGTTGGATGATAAAACACCAATATTCTACCTAATACTAAGTTTATTCATTAACACTAAATAGTGTTTTTATTACTTCTATATTCATCCTCGAGAATGCTCATGTTAATCAATGACCAGTACTTTCCATCTATTTTTCTACATTCTCTAAAATTCCCTTCAATAATAAATCCTGCTTTTTTATAGCAAGCAATTGCAGACTCATTAAAATCGAATACACCCAAATCTACCCTGTGTAAATTTAATTTATTAAATGCAATGTCCAAAATTGCATTTACCATTTCCAAGCCAATTCCTTTGCCTCTATACTTTTTATCACCTACAAGAACCCTACCTACTCGAGCAGACATATTTACTCTATCTATACCAAGTAACTGTATATGACCAACCATCTCATTACTTTCAAGTAGTTTACAGCTAAACATTAAATTTTTAGGATTCTCACCTATCATTTCATTTATATCATTAAGAAACTGTTTCCCCATAAATTCAAAATTATATAATGGCCCTCCCCATTGAAGTAAGAACTCTTTATTAGGAACCCATGACACTAATTGCATAATTTCCTCACTTCTAAATCTTTCAAGTTTGATTAACATAATAACTACTCCCCTTTAATCCCTATAAAATATTTTTCCTTTACGATTTCAAAACTGTAAATTATTTTATGAATATTCCGTCTATTTTATTATTAGCTCACTTATAAATTTCTCTACACTTTCACTACTTTTCAAAATAATAATATTCAATTGTAAGTGATTTTTTAATAATTCATAAATGTGGTGACTCATATCTCATAAGAAAAGATGATATGTCATTAAATCTTTTGCTTATTATACCATATTTTCCAAATAGGCTTCTCATTTCATAGAAATTATATATTTATTATTAAGGATTTATCCTTTTGCTCAGTTTCTTAATAATGTAAAAAAAATAGAGCTAAGGAAACTAAATCCTTAATTCTATCAGAAGTCCGTGCATTTGCTGTATCCATATATATGGTAATACATTTGGAGTGTATTATCACATTTTTCACTTATAGCAATCAAGTCGTAGCTGTTCAATAACACATATTTTCAACTAAATATTATCCACATTATTTATAACAAACTACTAAATTTATATTTATCCTTAACTAACCCTTACAAGCCATTCCTTCACTAATGAATTAAATAATTCCTCTTGTTCTATTTGCAAACTATGTCCCGCTCTATCTAGTATAGCGAAAGTCGCTCTTGGAAAATTGTCTAATATATTCCATGAATCTTTATATCCAACACAATTATCTTGTTTTCCTAACAATATAAGAGAAGGTTTATCAAATTTATTATTTAACCTATCTACATCAAATGTGAATACATATCCATCTTTTTTAAGAGTTTTCAAAAATGTCTTATTGGCTATTTTAGCTCCAGATATTATTTCATTTTCACATCTCTCATATATCTTTTCACTTTGAACCACTACACTAGAATTAAAACCCTCAGCCACTTCTGGTGTCAGTTTAGCTAACAACTTATTATCTTTAACCAAAACAATATGATCCGGAACATTGCGTTTATTATAATCTGCTACTATAACTGGGCAAATCAGTAAAACTCCATCAACTCTATCTGCCATTCTATAGATTACTCCTCTTGCCAAATATCCCCCATATGACTCACCAGCAAGTAAAAATTTTTCATTTGGAATAATCTTATCAATAAAACTAATTACAATATCAAGCATAATATCAGAGTCAGTAATCCATTCTGCACTCTCTGACTTGCCCATGCCTGGCAAGTCAATATATATCCTTTTATAACCATTTTCAGCACTAAATACAGGTTCCATACATCCTGACATTAACCTGTGGTCTACATTATACCCATGTAACATAATAATCGGTTTTCCATTTCCTATTATTTCATAGTTTATAAATATGTTTTTTATTTTGCATTTCATCCTTTTAGCTCCTTTATTGAATTACTTTTATTCAATCCCCTCTAGCTCTAGCTTTAATCTGTTAAAATATTCTTTCATGAATTCAAGTCTTCTTTTCCCTATTTCCTTTGCTTTTTTTGTATACAATTTATCAGGTATTTTTTTAAACTTTTCTTCATATTCAATGAAAGGTGTATGTTTTGAAACATCTTTTATCCTCCCATTTTCAACAGTATTGGTATTTAAATAGTTATCAAGTGGTTCACCAATTGTTAATCTTTGTCCAAATTGTCCTGCTAACATAAAAGTACGCGCAATTCCACTTGCCCCAATAACATCAAGTTTATCTGAATCAAAAAGTATTTTTGCTTCTATTGTATTAGGCTCATTTCCAGTTCTAAATCTATGTGCTATAATACAGTGTTTTATCTTATCTATCTTTTCTTCTTCATAATCCAAGTTTCTTAATATTCCCTCTGCAATTTCACTGCCTAAAACAGCATGGTCAATTTTGCCTGTTTTATCTTCACTCTCTTCAACTCTTGCAATGTCATGCAACAATGCCGCTGGAATAAGAACCTCCAAATCAACATTTTTTTCACCTTTTGAAATCAACAGACAAAGATTATACACCCTAAATACATGGTCTAAATTATGAGCAGAACAAGTTAATTTATCCTTAACAATTTCTATGATTTTTTTATGTTTCATTTCCATATCCATTAATATTGCTCCCTTTTATATGTCGTATTCAGAAGATTTTATTGTTTATTCTCCTTGGTTAATTTTATTTCTTCAAATCTTTTCTCTGCTGCTTTTATAACTTCAACGCCTGTTTTACATAACACATTAATACCTTTTACAATAGTTACAATTACAAACGCTTCTACTAATTCTTCCATAGTTAAACCTGCTTCTATTGCAGTAACAGCATGCGCTTTTGCACCGCTTACTTCATTATCTAAACTATCCAATATTGTAAAAATTAATTCGCTTGTCTTTTTAGGCAAATGACCATTTTGAACGGATTCACGCATTACCAAATAACCTTTCAATCCCTCTGGGGAATATTTAGATAGTATGTCAGCAAACGGCGGATTCCATTTTAATTCATCCTTATAATAATTAAGTATACTTTCAACATCATCCATAATAAATTAAACCTCCATTTTATCAGAAACATTAGTGACTAAAAAATTTAATCCATAGACAAATTATGTAGCTCATTTAATTTCAATGCAAGTTCTTTGGCTTTATCTAAAGCCTCAATATCTTCTTTGGCTGGCATCTCATTAGTGTGAATCGACCTTACACTACCAATTGGTGTCGTATTCATCTGGTTAAAAATAATATTCGCAGTTTTTTCTGAACGACCATAGTCACGTGTATCTCCACCTGCTGAAATAACAAGCACACCATTTTTCTTTTTCTGCTTAAACTCACTGTCTTTCCTTATACATCTAGCTGCATAAAATAACTGTAGTCTACTTGCAAAGCTTAAAAGTTGACCTGTAAGTTCAGAAAAATATAATGGTGAAGCTATTACAACATTATCAACTTCATTAAGCAGTTGATATACTTCTTGCATATTATCGTTAATAGAACATCCCTTGTTATGCCAACAATATCTGCAATCTACACATGGATTAATATTATTATAAGTTTCAATTATTCTTACTTCACCATCAAGATATTTTATCATTTCATTAACCAAAGTCATAGAGTCTCCGTTCTTTCTTGGTGAACCACTAATAATTAATGTTTTCATATTTTTTACCCCCTTTGAATGGATTAGATGATATTTTACCATTACGCTGCTCTTTAAAAATGCTTCCTCTTAATCCTTTAATATTACATTAGTCAAAATAATCATCAACATCAAAAACATTATTTTTATAGTAATATTTACGGTCCTCTTCAGTAATTTCACGAATAACCTTGCATGGATTCCCTACTGCTATCACATTATCTGGAATATCTTTAGTAACAACACTTCCCGAACCTATAACAACATTATTTCCAATGCAAACCCCAGGATTTACAACAACATTACCACCAAGCCAAACATTATTTCCTATTGTTATACCAATACCATATTCATATCCAGAATTTCGTGAATCAGGATGTATTGGGTGACCTGCTGTATATAGAGAAACATTTGGAGCAAATTGAACATTATTACCTATGATTACTTTTCCCGAATCTAAAATAGTACAGTTATAATTCGCAAAAAAACAATTCCCAATTTCAACATTCTTTCCATAATCACAATGAAAAGGAGCTTCAATATGTATGTCCACACCTGCATTACCAAGAATATCTCTTATTAATTTATCAATTTTTCCGTATTCATCTGGTAGACAGTGATTATACCCATATATCTTTTTTTTATTCTCCATTCTTTCTTCTGCTAATCCATCTAACCACGCCTTATATGGCAAACCCGCCAACATTCTATCTTTCTGATTTATAATTTTTCACACCTTTCAGCCTATATTAATATGCACCATAATTTTTTTCCCAAAAGAGTCATATATTAAGGCCTCCTTATTTCTATCTTTTAAATTTCTATACTTCTCTTCACAGACATCTAAATAATTTTGATTTATATCAATATCATAAATTTTATTACTAGTGTTAATGATAAATTTCTTTCATCATTAAGAACTCGGTTACTCCGGTTTTATACAAATTTGGAATAACTCCAACTTCTGTATAACCAATACTCTGATATAATCGTTTAGCTTCTGAATTAAACTCCGCAACAACAAGAAATACCTTGGAATAGTTTTTAGAAGTTACTTCCTCAAAGTGTTTTAATAATTTTTTTCCTATTCCAAGATTACGAAACTCTTCTTTTACAGCTATAATATGTAAATACGGAAAGCTGTGAAAAGCACCATTAATAATAAACCAAACAAACCCTAAACATATACCTTCTTTGTCTATCGCAACAAAAATCTCTCCTTTAGAAATTCCTTCACTTAAAGTTTTAATTGCTTTATCTTCTTCTTCAAAATATACTCTTCCTAATTCAGATTTCATTAAAGTTACTTTACAGTCAATTAAGTGTTTTTTTTCTGCTTTGATAATCTTTATATCCATTAACTATCTTCTCCAATCAATTTTATTTCAAAGCTTCCCATTCATCTTTCAATATGCCATAACTCACAGAATCGTAATATTTATTATCAACAATTCTTGCTTTCCTATAAACAGCCTCTTTCTTCAAACCTATCTTTTCAGCCAGTTTCATCATTCTTTCATTTCCAGACCAAGTTGACAATCCAATCCTTATGAGCTTTGGGTTCTTTGCAAACACTTCATCAATCCACATTTTTAAAGCTTTATAACCAATACCTTGTCCCCAATAATCATCATTGAAAATAACAATCCCAATTTCCATCCAAAGAGTTTCTTGTGATTTCCAATACCAATTCACTTGACCAATTATCTTGTCAGTATCTTTGTTTGCTATTATCCTTTTGTCTTTGAGTACATTCTTTTCCCCTTTTAATAGTAATAATCTTAAATCTTCCACATGTTTTCTTAATTCCGTTTCACTTTTTTTCACGTAATATGGACCATTAAATTTCTGAAATTCACGTGATGGATGATTCAAATACAAATAATCCTCTAAGTCTTTAATTTCTAATTCTCTTAACACTATGTTTATTGATTTATTCATTTTATTTCTCCTTAAATCTCAAAAATATTTTCGATGTTAATTTACTATAAACCTTCTTCATATGAGGTTCATTTGAATATATATTAACTTTATCAATGGGAATCCATTTAACATCACTATTTTCATCAGCTTTAACAATAAGAAATTCTTCTTCGTCAGCGTCTACTAAGTAAGTAACCGATAAATGTAAATGTGGAGAAACATATTCTCCTCTTTTTATGTGACCAAGCACAGTCAATATATCTAATGAAAATATTTCACAAGATATCGGCCTAACATTTTTTATACCTGTCTCTTCCTTTGCTTCTTTAATTGCAACAGCCAATAAATCTTTTTCTCCATCTGCATGACCTCCTACCCATGACCAAGAATTATATATATTATGATGTACCATTAACACCTTATCCTTTGCCTTATTTACTATAAATGCTGAGCTTGTTATATGTGCTATTTTATTTTCCCTAGTTAAAATATCATCAAATATATTTATACAGTGTAAAATTAGTTCTTTATCTTTTTTTTCTTGATCATTGTAAGGATTATATTCTCTTATGAAATCAATCCACTCCATATTTCCTCTCCTTTTTATGATAAAACGCTTTCCGTTTCATTAACAATTTTAGGTCAAAGTTTAATAGTCATACCGTCATACGCAAACCTAACATTTTCATAATCTTTTTCTAAATCAAGATAGTCATCATATTATTTTCCCTTTTTCTCTGAAAATATATCTTCTAAAATACCTACTGAATCAATTATTACTTTAGGACAAATACTATTAAAAAGTCCCTTATCCCTAATAATATTGTATTCTCTTTCATCTGACAAATCATACCCTAATAATTTTTTACAAATTATTGATTCATTTTTCTCCTCAAACCTTCTTATAAATTCTTTCGTCACCGCATATGCTTTACTTTTTGATTTTGTATCACCTTCTATATAATGACCACTCTCTAACCCTAAAGTCATTATTGCTCCAGAGACTGCTCCACAAACCTCACCTTTACGAAATCCTCCACCAAATCCTGTAGAGATTTTTAATGCGGTTTCTTTATCTAAGCCAAACTTCCCACAAAAAACACTTAAAACTGCTTGACTGCAATTAAATCCATTATTAAATACATTTATAGCTTCTTCTTTCTTATCCATTATATATTCTCCCTTT
This sequence comes from Clostridium estertheticum, assembly GCF_026650985.1. Lineage (GTDB taxonomy): Bacteria > Bacillota > Clostridia > Clostridiales > Clostridiaceae > Clostridium_AD > Clostridium_AD estertheticum_C. The sequence continues at coordinate 436,780 of NZ_CP086239.1, read as the reverse complement.
TACTATCGTTATATTATGGTATTAGCGAATTATACACTAATACTCTAAAACTCTAAATTGTAATATCTGTTACTAATTTTTCTACTTCTTGAAGATTATTAGCAACATAATTTGCTAACAACACCTCATCTTTTCCAAAGCCATATGTTACGCCAATTGATATCCCCCCATTATGTGAAGCTGCTTCAATATCACTTGTCCTATCTCCCACCATAATAAATTTTTCTGCTTTATACTTGCTTTTAAGCATTCCAACTGCTTGTGTTTTACTAATTCCACCACTACTATAACAAATATCATCAAATATATTAAAAAATGCAAATTTCTTAGAAATACCCAAAACATACTCTTTATTCCCATTTGAACAAATGCACAGAGTATACCCTTTTTCCTTTAATGTATTTAAGCAGTTCAAAACCCCATCATATAACTCACCATATTCTCTTATATATGGTTGTTCAAATGCTATAATATCTCTTGCAAATTGTTTAATACTATCTTCATCAACTCTATTGATTAACACCTTACATACCTCTCTCAAAGTTAATCCAATTAAATTTAAAATCTTATCATCAGACTTGATTTCATATCCATTTTTAACCAAAGCATCGTTAATTGCTTTTATATCTACGGTCTCCGTCCTAAAAAGTGTTCCATCTAAATCAAATATAACAAGTTTTATATCTTTCATAATAATCACCTATCCCCACTTTGTTAGCTATCATTGTCCATCAATTCCTACTCTATCTCAAACCAACTTACTACTTTATCTTTTTCAAACCCTAATTTCACTGCTAACCTCATTGATTTGTCATACTATAAGTAGTTTGATAATTTATCCACTGACTGCTTAAGCCCCCTAATAGTCTTTATTTCAAGAACTATGCGACACTTATGTTCTCTCGCAAGAGAAATCCTTTCCTTTATATTAATTTCTCCTATACCTAACGGAAGGTGATTTTCTTTACCCTTACCATCATGAACGTGCATGTGATAAAGCCTGTCTATATGTTTATTTATAAATGCTTCATCGATACCATTCACGCTATGACTATGACCGATATCAAAGGTTAATGCAAACACATTGCTTTCTAACAAAAGCTCTATACCTTCTAATACAAAATCTTTATAACCACTACAATTTTCAATACATATTTTGATATTGCTGTCACCTATAGCTTTTTTACACCTCTCTCTAAACTTCTTTAACTTAGTTAGGTAAATTTCTTTATATTGATTAAATAAAAATATTTTTTCATTAGGCAAAGTAAAATAAACTCCATTTGACATATGCATATTAAGTACAGGAATTTTCAGTTGTTTAGCAATATCAATAGTAGCCAATATAGTTTTTATATATGCTTTTGAAATTTCATTGTTAAAATCGCAAACATTAAAATTTTCATCAATATGAATTGTGAAATATATATTTTCATTTTCACAAATTGATTTAAATTTCTGGATATCTATACTTTCAATCTGATATTGAGGTAAATTCATATTTAGTTCGATGAAATCTAAATCCAACTCTTTGCATAATTTAACACAGCTTTCAATACTGTTTGTCTCAATAAGTGTTGGCATACCAAAATCAATTTTTTTCATAGTACCCCTCCATTACTTTTTACTAATATTATATATAGTTTTATTCAACATTTCGCATCAGTTTTACCTATTGGACACAAAATAAATAAGTTAAAGAAATATTCAATAAGTATTTATTTACTCAAGGCTATATGGTCTGAATTTCCTAATTCTCAACATATTTTGATTCAAATGGGTATTTTGAATAAGCCGTTTTATGTTTTTCAAACCCTACTTTCTTATAAAAACCCTCATTCCCAAATGTTGAAGTTAGGTGGATTGTCATATGTTCTTCACCTTTTAAAAGTAACCTCATCAACCCTTTCCCAATGCCTTTTTTCTGATATTCAGGTAATACTGCAACATCAAAAACAGCCCCATAGCATATGCCATCCGATAACATTCTACAAGACCCCACCAAAGTATTTTCTTCCCAGGCTGTAACAACCTTGTAACTCACTTGAAATGCAGACTCAATTTTATTAAATTCTTTACTTTCTATAAAACGCTTTAGCATCCCTACCTTTTCGTATAAACTAAAAAGTTGAGACCACTCAATACACTCTAATCCAATTTTATAAGAAATCATTTTTATATCTCCTTCACTAAATTCATATTGAATTTTTTTCTATCTAAATGAATTTATGATTTAATAGAACTTAACATTTACTTATATACCACTTCAAATTCCTCAAATACTACTAACATATCTTGAGAGAACTCCATTTCCAGCTCTTTTAATTCTCTTGTAAAAAAATCTATATGTACCTTTCTCCAATACGTTAAAGACTTATCACCTTCCCCTTCTAATTCCGCAAATTTTTTATTTACATCCTTAAAAGGTAGTACTGTTACTTTTTTAGTTCGTATAACACATTGAGCAATTCCATTCCACTTTGTAATAACGCTATGATTATCCTCCATAGGCAGCTCTTCATTTTCTACACCATAGAAATAATAAAGCGAACTTGTCCCACTTTTGATTTTTTCTCTAACCAATTTTGCTAAATCATTAGCGCTTTTTTCATTATCACAAAAATGCCACGAAGTATAATTTTTATTAGTATTATAAGTAGACTCTCCAATAGATGTTAAATACTTTCCCCACATTTTTTCTACTGATTTATGTTCTTGTTCCATAATTTAAATTCTCCTTTGCATGTATAAGTTATAACATTAACTTTATTAGTTAAACTTACCTTCACAACTTTAATTTTTTCTTACTTGAATATGTAGTAGTTTTCTTTTCTGCCATAAAAACATAGTAACCATCAATTTCAGTTATTTTTACACCACCAAAAATTGAAACCAACTTGTTCTTATACCAGTCTTTTCTTTTAGTAACCATATATATTCTCCCACCAATGGCTAATCTATTAAATCCTTTTTCAATAAACTCCTTTGGAACAGAGAAATCCGAATGATATGGAGGATTTGAAATAATTAAAGTTAAGTCTTTTTCATTAATATTTTTAAATCCATCACTTTGGTATACTTCAATTCCTTTAACATTATTTAGATCAATATTTTCTCTTGTAAGCTCTACTGCTCTACTATCTATATCTGTCATAACTACATTAGTCGCTCCAACTATTTTTGCAGAAAGTATTCCAACTATACCGTAACCACACCCCAAGTCTAGAACCTTATCATCATTTTTAAATTCAATAATTGACAACATCGCTAAAGTACCTTTATCAACATTTCGAGGTGCAAAAACTTCATTTGATGTATTAAATTTCATATCAATATTTTTTACATTTACATTTAACATTATTATATGCCTCCAAAGATTTTCTTAACTTAAAATTTGTTCTATTATATATTGCTATTGTTATGTAACTATAATAAATTATACCATTATATACAATAGTTAACTACTTTCTTTAACCTTAGGCTACGTTAACAAATAGTGTTGATATTATTATAATTTCTAAATGATCCCCCTATAAATCTTACTCTTTAACTAATATCCAATATAATATACCCTATTTACATTTAATTGTTCATTTAGTATAATTTACATGAAAGGATAAAAAGTTAAAGATATATCCTTTTAAAATAATAATGTTAGGGGTTGATTCTATGGAAAATGTTATAAATGTAATTTCTATGAGGTGGTTTACTACCTAAATTAAATTTATAGGTATTACTCCACCTTTAATTCTATCAAATTATTTTAAATTGAAAGGTGGAAAATAAAATGGATTTAAAAAACATACTTACAGACAGATTAATATTAATACCAGTAACATTTGAACTTACTAACTCTTTATTAGATGGAAGTAGTAACGAAATCGAAAAGCTCGGAATAAAAACAGATGAGCAATGGCCTACTAAGGATACAATGGACATATTACCTATTGTTAATAAATCCTTAGAAAAAGATAGGATCCCGACTGGATTCGAATTTTGGATGATTGTAAAAAAAGATACTATGCAAGTAGTTGGCGATATAGGTTTTCACGGAAAACCTAATGAAAAAAGTGAAGTTGAAGTCGGTTTTGGGTTAGTAGAACATGAAAGAAGAAATGGTTTCGGTTTTGAAGCACTAAAAGCAATTATAAATTGGGCCATTTCTCAAGATAGTGTTAAAATTATTAAAGCAGATTGTTTGATTAGTAACAACCCTTCTGCACGGATATTAGAAAAGGTTGGTATGAAAGAATTTAATAGGGACCAAAATTTGATTTATTGGGAGCTTATTAAACCAATAAAAAGCAGACATATATAAGGTTTTTTTGTTAGTTAAAAAGGCAGCAATGTCTTTTTAACTATATAATCAATAAATCCCTGGCGTATTTTTTCTCCTTCATATATTCTTTCTAGAACTCTATTTTCTTTATATAATATCTCCATATCGTAGAAATATTTATCTGCTTCATATTCTTCACAATACGAGTGTATCACAGGAAAATCATCCATCTGTTCATACTCATTTTCTCCAACGGCTATGCCTTGTCCACACCGAGAATCTTTTGTGCTTAGAAAATTAACAAAAAGTAACCCATTAGGTTTTAATACCCGTTTCATTTCACTGATAGATTTTGATATATCTGCTTTTGTCATGTGAAATACGGAGTTATATGAATAAACAAAACTTAATGACTCATCTTTAAATTTTAATTGTCTCATATCACCTTTTTCAATATTCAAATTTTGTTCTTTTTTCTTTGAATAAATATTAGATTCTTCTAATTGTTTAGTATTAAATTCTACCCCATGTGTTAAGTATCCACATTCTAAAAATAAACTTAGTGGTGGGCAATCTCCTCCTGCTCCACAATCTAATACTTCTTTGTCCATATTTGTGTCATTACAAAACATTATAAATCTGTACAATGGTATTTGTTTAAATATTTCTTTCATCTTTTTTCCCACCTTTTTTAATGTTTTCCAGAAATTAACATTGCTCGTCCTTTCCGCAGCTATAACCAATTCGCCTAAAACTACTTTACCAGTAAATGCATCCTTATAATTTTAGTAGTTCTAATAAATTATACCATTGTATGTAACAATTAACTTATTTCCAATTTAATATAATTTTTATGTCTTTTTAACTATTTTAATAGATAATGAAAATCTATCATTCCTATTATAAGCGTTAATTCTCGTCCTATATAATCTATCGTACATTACCCATTCGGATACGAATATGCTTCCCGTTTTAAAAGATGTTTTATCATATCAATCCACTCATCCGGATTAAATACAAGAAATTCTTCATGATGCATCCCCCCCAAGGCAACCAGTTCAGCTTTAGGAAAATGCTGAATATAACGTCTGGTCAACGTTTTGGTATCCTCCTTAGTACCATAAGTGCAGTAGATTTTAGTATTTTGTAAAACTATATTATCTGCCACAGGAGTTACTAAATCCGTATAATAGACGTTGTATAATGACTTGTATGAGATGCCTTTATACATTACTCCCAATACTTTTGAGGAATCGCCATACATTTTATCCAAAAAATTTCTAAGAATTTTAATAGGATGCTTGGCCTTAATTAAGTAATAGAAAAGCGGGGTAATTAACGCAGCCGATAAGGTGGCCCACGGATTAGCCTTTTGCTCAAAGTCGGTACTACCCGTTATTGCAATATCAATTTGTACATTTTTTCTTTCAAGCAGCTTTCCAAGAACCGAGCCTCCTAAAGATGATCCGTATACACCGTATAAATGTCCGTTATAATGTTCTTTAATATATTTTTCTATTCCAAGTATCTGGTCGTTAATATGCCGAAACGTATTATGATCATTTTTATCGTGTCCATCAAAACCGACGCAGATAATTCTGTAATCTTCTGCAAGTTCCGTATACACCGTATAAATGTCCGTTATAATGTTCTTTAATATATTTTTCTATTCCAAGTATCTGGTCGTTAATATGCCGAAACGTATTATGATCATTTTTATCGTGTCCATCAAAACCGACGCAGATAATTCTGTAATCTTCTGCAAGTCCATCAATTACCTCAGCAAATTCCCCTTGCCAGCTAGAGGCTGTACCGTGAATCAACAAAGCAGTCAGATTACCTTCTTTTCCAAATTCATAAAATTGCATCTTAACACCATCCTTTACACGTATATTTATTTTATCCGTTTTAATCACATATCGCAGTAATTATTGCCATTTACTAATTTGCCTTACGAATAAATGTTATGTTTTTTTTCATAGTTGTATAAACTATTTTTTAAGCATTTCCGCATATTCTTTCGGATGATTTAACAAATATTCACAATGACTATAACTTATTTTTTTCAAAATATTACTGTATTTATATTTTTTTAATCGAAATATGCATATACGTGCTGGTTCCTTGGTTCCGTATATAAAAGTAACTGATTTCTGTGCTGTTTCATCTAACTTCGGTAATGGAAAGCTATAGCATGCTCGAGACAGATTTTCAACACTTTCCTTACTTATATAGCAACACACATTAGACATCAGTTTACCTAAACCAGGGAATAATTTGTCTAATCTTTTAGTACCATTTTGGGGACTTAGTCTCATTAAATAGCAAATACGCCAAAATTTCTTCATTGCAATCCTCTGAAATAATGAACCAAATTTTAAAAATGGTCCTCCATCCAAAAATACTTTATTTATATGCACTATATTTCGATGATATACCTCAAATGCAATTATTGCACCCAAAGATGTACCTAATATAAAATCTAATTCGTCAACATTATTTTCCTTCAAATAAATCAATATTTTCTCTACTTCATCATCAATAGATAAAAAGGTGGAACTTTCCTCTACATCATGTCCATCTAACGTAGGCATAATTATAAAATAATCTTCTTTTAAATATTCTACCAAATTTAAAAAACTCTTAGATGTCATAAACATAGCATGTATAAGTAATACCTTGGGACCGTTAGGGTTACCAATGGCTTCAAATTTCATGTGATTCTCCTCCTTTTCTATTTTCACATATATAATAGCTAGTCTTTAGATCGTAAGTGACCTAATATGGTCATTTTATTTCAGTAATTATAAGCTTAAAATCATAGTATTCACCACATCATTCCACCATGAATTATAAAATTTATCCTTTATTTATATTATATAGAAATTCTTATTGATAATCAATGTCATTGTAACAAATTAATAATAGACAGTATATTGACAATTATGAAATATTTTGCTATTATTAATTTAGACAGTATATTGTCGATAAAGGAGATATTAATGGATACTTACAGAGAGTTATTTTTAATGCAACAAACTTACGCAACACTTTTTTCTGTTACCAATAAGCTTCAGGTACAAGGAGATAGGTATTTTGAGGTCCTAACGTCAAGACAGATGATGGTGATGATTGCAATTATTCATTTACCAGAAGATGAAACTACACTCAATAATATTGCAAGAAAGCTAGGTACCACAAAGCAGAGTGTGAAACAAGTCATAACCATTTTAGAAAATAAAGCTTACGTAATCACTTCACCAAGCAGACAAGACAAACGTGCTGTGAATGTTAAAATTACGGAACTCGGAAAACAGACTATGATTGCTTGTGCTGAAAAATCATTGAACTTTTTTGCAGATGTTTTTGAAAATTTTACAACAGAAGAAATGGAGATATTGTGGACCCTATTAAAGAAAATGTATCGTTTTGATGGTGAAGAACAGGATGGGTTTGAAGAAAATGCCAGTTCAGAAGAAGAACTTAATGAGGATCAAACAAGAGCATTAAAGGAATTTGAACGAAGAAGAATTGAGAGGAGATAGTATAAAAATGAATAATGTTGTTACAGTTAAGAATTTAGAAAAAAGTTACCATACTAAAAAAGCTATTGATGGAGTGGACTTTGTAGTTCATAAAGGGGAAATCCTTGGTCTCTTAGGCCCTAATGGAGCAGGCAAAAGCACAATTATAAATATTTTGGCTACCATATTATCACCTGATAATGGTCAAATAACTATCTTAGGGCATGATTTAAAAAGGGATGCGAAATTCATCAAACAAGAAATTGGAATAGTTCCCCAAGACTTAGCCATTTATGAGGAAATCTCCGCGGAGAAAAATGTACATTTCTTTGCAAGTCTCTATAAACTCAAAGGAGATCAATTAAATAAACAGGTTAAGGAAGCTTTAGAATTAGTAGGTCTTTATGATAGAAAAGATGAAAAACCTAAAAGTTTTTCCGGCGGAATGAAAAGAAGATTAAATATTGCCTGTGCCATTGCCCATGGACCACAACTTATTATCATGGATGAACCCACGGTCGGTATAGATCCGCAATCAAGGAATCATATATTAGAATCTATCAATACTTTAAAAAATCAAGGTGCAACTGTTATCTATTCTACGCATTACATGGAAGAAGTCGAAGAAATTTGTGATCGGATAATTATTATGGACGGTGGAAAGATTATTGCAGAAGGCACAAAAGAAGAGTTAAAGCAGAAAGTAAACGATGAAATTACCTATTCCTTTTGCGTGGATAATTTAAATAAGTTAAGCAATAAGGAGTTTTATTTAATTAATGGCGTAACAAAAGTTAAAATATCACAGAATATTATTGAAATAACTATAGAAAATTCAAAAGACAATATCAATGAAATTATATCAGTTATAACATCAAAGGGTTGTAAAATTGAAAGTCTGAACAGTAAAAAGGCATCACTAGAAACTGTATTCTTAGAGTTAACTGGAAGGAATTTAAGAGATTAGAGGGGAAAATTATGAACTTTATAAAAATGTTAAAATTTGATTTTATGAATATTATTAGAAATCCAATGCTGCTAATAATAAATACAATATTTCCATTAATACTCATCGGAGTCATGGGTTTTGTAATGAGCAACGTTTTTGGTTCAGGAAACATGAGTTACTATGATTATTATGGAATAAAGATGATGATTCTTGTAGCTTTATTAATTGCAATGACAGCTACTAATGCATTTATGGAGGAAAAGGTCAAAAGTGGAAACAGTCGTATCATATATGCTCCAGTTTCAAAAACATCAATATATTTATCTAAATTAATATCCACTTATATTTTGGGCACAATTTCATACAGCGTTTTGATCCTTATAGGACAATATTTATTGCACATTAACTTTGGTGGGAATAATATTATTTATATTATGTTATTAATCAATATACTAGCTTTATTTGGTTGCAGTTTAGGTACCATGTTTTGCTGCCTTTTCAAAAGCGAAGAAGGCGCAAATAGTATTATGCAAATTCCATTAACATTATTTATATTTTTCGGAGGAATAATTTTTGGTGCACACCGACTTGGAAAGGCAGTAGCGCGAATGTCAAATTTATCTCCAATTAAGTGGGTTAATGAATGTGCTATTCGTATAATTTATGATAATGACTTCAGTATATACCTACCTGTACTTGCATTTCTTTTAATTGCTACTGTTATTTGTATCATAATATGTCAAATCACCTTTAAACCGGAGGAATATGTATAATGAATATAATTAATCTATTTAAAAATAAATTAGACAGAATCTTATCCAAGAAATCAATAATTATAGTTGCAGTGGTAGTTATACCAATTATGATTGGTATTGCTGTAATATTTTCAAACAAAGCGATATCAAAAGAAAGCATTGCTTTTCTTTCAAATAATGTAAAGAATATTCCGCAAGATAGTAGATATGATGTTCAAGTAGTGAGTAAAAAGCCAACTGAAGCCGATCTTGTGTTAGGCCAATATGTTGCTATTGTGGAAGAAAAAAATGATGGGAATTATGAGGTAACAACCTTAAAAAGTGAAGAGGATAAAAAAATAATAGAAAACTTTTTTAAATCTGGCAAAATACCTGCGAGTTATAAAGGCGAAGATGAAATAAGAGCTGAAAGAGGTATTGGAACCAATATTTTAGGATTTATCCTAATGCTTTTGTTAATGCAGGGGGTTGCACTTACAACACTTTTTGAAGAAGATAGAAATCTAAAAACATTTAGAAGAATATTGACAGCACCAGTAAATGAAAAGAAATATCTTTTTTCCCAGGGAATGTTTACATTTTCATGCCTTTTTATACCATCATATTTAGCAGTTACTATAATAAGTGTGTGCTTTAGAATAAATATTGGATATAGTTTTGGAATGTTAGCAATACTGATGATCATTCTTTCTGCTTTGTCAACTGCATTTGCTTTATTTATGACAGCAGTATTAGATAGAGATATCTCTTTAGCCGCAAGTGGAATTTCTTTGATAACATGTGTATTAGCAGGCTGTTTTATTTCATTTACTAACAATAACAAAGTTCTTGATACACTTTGTAGCATTTTCCCACAAAAATCGTATATGACTTTGATTCATGGCATAGAAAAAGGTAATGGCATTTTAGAATTTAAAGGACAGCTTATATATTTACTTATTTGGATTATTGCTCTTTGGATCCTAGGAAGTATTATTACTAAAAGTAAAATGAAGAATGGTATCTATTAAAGGAGTCTTTTGCAAATGAAAACAGCTACGGACTTGATTAACATCGATTTTATTTTAATAAGCGTATCTATGGGCAAATTAGAAGGTGCAGTAAAAACACTTAATGAAAACAATATAAGTGGAACAATAATTCTTTTTAACGGTGCATGGGAAGAAAGAACCAGTATTGATAAAGTTATGGGAGATCACAAATATATTCTTGGTTATCCAGTTGCAGGTGGTAGTCTTAATGATAGTCTTTTAGATTGCGCTTAATATAAATATTATATTTTCTTTGAACTTATATTAACATGATTATTTTTATCTTTTATTAATGTTAAAAAGGCATACAAGATAATTTTAAAATTATTTTGTATGTCTTTTATAAAACTAAAAACGAATTACCTATTAAACATAACTACAATATTTATATACTGTATTAATTATAATGATATTACAAGACTACCTTTAGGTAATCCTAAAATTTTCTCTATCATATCAGTTAAAGCCTCTGATTTCTTTATAATTTGTTCTTTATTAAACCCAAAGACTCCCGGATCAAGTACAAAACCAAATTCCGTCAGCATGAATTCTGCGACTTCTCTTGGATATTCTGTATGAAATATACCTTCCTCCACTCCCTGTATTATAATATCAGTAAAAACAGGAAGTTTACTAGTTATTCCCTGGACAATAACTTTATGATGTAAACTCGTATTTTCATCATAATGAAGTGCTTCAACGAGTTTATTCCCTTCCTTATTTTCCTTTGATTGAGCATATATTTCAACCACTCTTATTAACTTTTGAAGCGCATTAATATTATTATCTTTTGTTTCTTCCTGAAGCTTATTAATCAACACCTCAGAATTCCTTGCAAATATATCGATAAACATATCTTCCTTGGATTTAAAATAGTAATAAAATGTTCCCTGTGATACTGCTACTTTTTTTACTATATCGCTTACCGAAATTCCATTGTATCCTACTGTTGAAAAAAGTTCTTCTGCGGCATCCATAAGCTCATCTTTTCTTTCTTTTGGATCTTTTGAAATTCTCAAATAAAAACCCCCTTTCTTCCTGTTAAGGTTATTATATTAAATCGATTGACATAAGTCAATTAAATAAAGTTTATTATAATGTACCTGTCATTTTAATATTTAAACGCTTAATCTCAGGACATATTAATATTAACATAACTACAGTTACAATAAAATCTGTAATAGGCGTTGAAACCCATATTCCATTTATACCTATGAATCTTGGTAGAATAATAATAAGTGGCACTATTATTACAATTTGACGAAGCAAACTTAAAACTATAGAATATCCTGCTTTCCCAATGTATTGGAAATAGCTTAGCCCTATTATAATAAATCCTATTATTGGTGTGCTTATAGAGAATATTTTCATAGCTGGAGTTCCAATAGCTATTAACTGCGAACTATTTTTCCCAAATAAAATAAAAATATTTTTACTAAATAATTGAAAAATAATAAATCCAATTGAGGATATAATGCTTGCAGCTATAATAGACAATTTAAGTGAATCTCGTACCCTATCATATTTCTTAGCTCCATAATTGTATCCTATTATAGGCTGAACGCCTTGATTTATTCCATATATAGGCATGTATATAAGCATAATAAGACTGTTTATAATTCCATACGCAGCTACAGCAATATTACCACCATAATGCAAACACTGTTTATTAAAAAGAATAGTAATAAGACTCATGGACAGCTGCATTACAAAACCGGAAACCCCTATAGATAGCGAAGAACTAATAATATCTTTTCTGAGTTTCAAATTTTTATATCGAATTTTGATTAAAGCATTCTTTAAAAAATATGGTGATGTAGAAAAAATTGTTCCTATTGCTGTAGAGAGTATAGTTGCCAGTGCAGACCCCGCAATTCCTAAATGAAACACAAAAATAAACAAAGGATTAAATATTACATTTAGAATAATTGATATAAGAAAGTTTAGCATAGCTCTTTTAGCTTTTCCTTGCCCTTTTAAAATATTATTCATGGAATAACTTAAAATTTGAAAAGGAGTTCCTATTAATAAAATCCCCGTATATATTTTTGCATACTCTAGAACTTTGCCACTTGCCCCAAATATAGAAAGCATAGGTGTCAGAAAACTATATCCTAGAATCATTAAAATAATAGAGACTATAAACGATAATGTAAATGTATTTCCAACTATAATTTCGCATTTTTCAATATTATGCTCTCCTAATTTTATTGATACTAATGAAGTTGCTCCTAAACCCACTAACATTGAAAATCCCATTATTGCTAAGGTTACAGTATAAGATATGCTTATAGCTGAAATCCCCAAGACACCAACGCCAATACCTACAAATACTTTGTCGCAAATATTGTATAGTGCATTAGCAAGCATGGCTATTATAGATGGAATAGAGAATTTGAATAATAATTTTTTTACACTTTCTGTTTCGATTTCATTAATTTTTAACATGTTTTACCCCCCGAATGTTTTTTTGACTTAAGTCAGTCATCTATTATTTTATCCTTATGACTGACTCAAGTCAATGTTTTAATATGATCATTTCATTGAACATGTTTAAAATACCTTGACGTAATCAAATTCAAAGCATATAATAATTTTATTAAACATGTTCAAATATTTATGAGGTGATAGTTAATGAATGAAGTAAGACAAAAGATATTAATTAGTGCAAAAGACCTTTTTATTCAACAAGGTTATAAGAAGACTACAATTAGACAGATTGTAGATAAATCAGGAATTTTAATCGGAAGTATTTATTATTTTTTTAAAAATAAAGAAGAAATATTTCAATCACTTGTGTTAGACATATTCGATGCTTGTGATAAATTGGTCGGTGAGCATTTCGAAGGAAAAGAAAGTCCTGTTTTTCAATATGCATTCATGTGTGCTGTGGAGTTGCAAGCAGTAGAAATGGATGAGCGAATAAGCGAGATTTACTACGAAGGATATAGTTCAAATGCTATATTAGATAAATTAGTAAGCCACGCAGCAGAAAAATCACAAATACGATTTCAAACATATAATCCAAACTTTACTTATGAAGATTATTATGTACGCACTTTGGCTATCAAAGGAGTAATGCGCAATTATATTGCAAATCGCTATTTAAAGCAGAATATTCCTTTAGAAACAAGAATAAACAACTTTTTAGATATGAGCCTACATGCTTTTAATATTGAACAAAAGGAAATCGAAGAAATAAAAAAGCGTATAGCCGATATGTGTAAGGAAATTATCGATATGACAATATTATTAGGATCAGAAAGCTTTTCTTAATGAAAGACAGACATCTGAAACAGGCGCTACAAAACCGTATGTTTCAGATATTTTTTATAGCTATTTGAACATGTTAAACTATCTATAAATTATTGAAAAATAGTTGTACTAAAAATAAACATATATGAAAGGAAATTGCCATGAAACTTAAAAAGATAAAAATTAAAAATCAGCAAAATTATACACTGTGTTTGTTATCTGAAGATCAATGGATTTCATTTCGAGCTGTGCTTGACACTGTGCCTGACGACGGAACAAAAGAACGTGCCGAACTTGAAAAAGCATCAGATGACCTCATAACTTTCTTGAAAAACCGAGAGTTCCTAGAACCCAAGCTCAATGAGCTGATTAAAGAAGCGAAAGAGGTTACAACTAATCTTTTAATTGCGGGTGAAGATGTACTCCCTTTCAGACCACTACTATATCGTGATTTTATGCTGTGTGAAGCGCATATCATTAACAGTGGCCGTGGATTTATAAAATATACCATGCCAAAAGTTTTGCCATTCTTAAAAGTGTATGAAACACTTTTTAGTAAACCATTCCCTTCTTTTTTTCCAAAAAAAGCATGGTATGATAACCCTGTATATTATAAGGGAAACGTAATGTCTTTTATTGGAGATGGTGAAACAGTAACTTATCCCCAATACGCCACTTTAAAGGATTACGAACTTGAACTCGGAATGATTATCACGAAAGACATTGTAAATGCAACCGAGGAAGAAGGGCTTAGTGCAATCGGAGCTTTCTGTGTATTCAACGATTTCAGTGCTCGCAATGTACAATTTGATGAAATGAAGAAAACTGGTTTTGGACCCTGCAAAGCAAAAGATTTTGCCAGCGCGATCTCCACTGTGGTTGTTACCGCAGATGAAGTATTACCAGTCATTGATAGCCTCAAAACTCGTGTGATCATCAACGATAAAATTGTGGCAGAGGGTCAACTGGATTCATTTTACCATTCTTTAGGTAAGGCGGTTGCCTACGCTTCTAAAGGTGAAAGTGTTTATGCGGGGGAGTTTATGGGAACTGGCACAATTCCTAATTGCTGCGGTATGGAAAACGATACACTTTTAGAGTGTGGTGATATCATTCGCATCGAAATCGACAAAATTGGTTCCTTGACGAACCCTATTAATACTAAACTCTTGTAGAAAGTAAAAAAAGAGGATGACTTCATTACTGTTGGCATAGCTACAATGTTAATGTAACTCAATTGTGTTATATTAACAAAACTACTTTGCCCAATTATCCAAAAATTTAATTGTATCATTCCATGCATCAATATTTGCTTTTGCCCAACTGTCTATGTCAACTCGTGATCCCTCTAATGATGGGATAGACTGAAATGGCACTGTTATCATATGCCCTGATTTCTCATAGGTGATATGCTTATATTCATATTTAAATTTTGATTTTTCGAGTAACTTCATGGCCATTTCTGAATGCATTTTTGAAGGCCATATGGAATCTGATTCAGATGATATCATTAGAATAGGACCGTTTATTTTATTAACATCAATTGTGGCTTTGTCAGTATTATCTTCACCAATCAGCTTTTTGTACATCCATGACAATGAACCCTCTTTATTTTGCAACATTTTTATTACTAATTGAAACATAATAGAGTAAGTGAATTTCAAACAAGGAATTTCTTCACCTTTATACATCCATGAAGAATGATGTGCAGGAAGTCCGCCCTTTTTTATCCCTTCATATGAATAGCAACTTGGCATACTAGCAACAACACAAGTAATATCTTTAAATATAGATGCTGCCAAAAGAACCATTTCTCCACCTTTAGACCTTCCATATATAGCTATTTTGTCTTCATTAACAGTATCTTGTTTTTTTAGCCATGTTATAGCATTCTCAATATATTCAAGTGGTACACAATTAAGATTTTTGGGTGTTCCATCAAGTCCGAAATAACAAACTGCCAATGCAGAATAACCCTTCATAGCAAATATTTCAGCAATTGCCTGTGCTTTTTCTATTCTTCCATCACTTCCACTTACAACAATTACTGCTGGCCGCTTTATATTACCTTTTGAAGTGAAGTATCGTGCCAGTAGGCCTTTTTCTACTACATCCACACTTTCAATAGTTTCATCACAGAATATTCTTGTATGCTCCTTTGATGCAATGACTTTACCATTACTCTCTACCGTGCATATAATTGTATATTTTCACTAATATCACTTAATTTTTGTATTAACTTACCACGCCTAGTTTCCTTTACCTTCATAGAGTAAAACAAACCCATTTTATTGCACGTTTTATATGTACCGTCAATAGGCACCGCATTTTCTAAATCAACATTTCCATATTCATCCGCTATAAAAGTCGCATGAGCATCCCATAATGTATTCTTTGGCACTTTGATCACAGAAGCATTAATGCAATAGTAATCATTACTTACAATACGAACTGTCACCTTTTCCTTTTTTAATAAACCACTTATTTTTATGCTTACAGGTTCGTCCACTTTTGATATTTCTGAGATAATGTTTATTACACAACTATCATTGTCCATGTTTTTCTCCTCTGCCTTTCTTTGATATTGACTCTTACCTCATATCCTGTCCAATTACACCCATCCTAGGTGGCCATTTTTTTAACAACATCCATAATATTTTTAATTCATCCTTATTAAAATATTTAAGCATACTATTCATCATATGCAGCTAATGCAATAGGTAATGCTTGGATAACAATATTACCAACAGCAGGGAGTCCAACTAAAATGCTACTTATAATCTCCTCCCTTGAAGCTCCTAACTTTTTGGCCTGTTTTACATGAAATGGTATACCACTTTCAAGTCGAGCAGCAGCTAATACAGCTAAATAAGCAAGTGCTTCTGTCTTCTTATCAAGTTTGCACGAAGTATCCAATTTTTCAATGAATTCACCCCATGCCTTTTGTTGTTCTGGTGCTTCTTTAGAAAATGCCATAAATGCATTACTTATGCTCATAATATATCCTCCTCAACTTATAATGTTTTAAAAAACGATTCTAATTCATAACCATGTTCTTTTTCTGATTTTTCCATATATTTATTTTTAGTTTTTCAACTAAAAATGGTTTCCCATGTGCTGGAAATATTCGTTGTGAATTTTCAGAAATTATTTTTCTCCAACTCTCATAATATTCATTAATATTACAAATAAATATTACACAATATTTCGTTCCAGCAAATTGGAGCATATTAGCAGCTGCATCACCTACTATACAATCACCATCATCAAACAATACTGAAATAGAATCTATAGTATGTCCAGGTGTTTTCAGTATTTTCCCATTTAAATTAATTCCGATATCTTTGAGCCTTATTTCTTCTTCAACAAGAATATCATTTTCTCGTACTTTATATATTGGAAATTTCAAATTACTTTTTTTGTCTATAATTTTTTTTAAATGTATTCCAATATATACTTGTTTTAAAAAAATCAATTGTTTTATGCGTTTGTTTACGAGTCCACCACCATGTGTTTGATCATTTTCTCCCTTTAGCAATAAATCTTTTGCAAGATACGACATTATAACTTGAATATTATTATTCTCTTTCAATATTTTATTTAACAATCCACAATGATCATCATGATGATGAGTTAGTATAATATGACTAATATCGGATAATCTAACACCAACTGAAGTTAATCTTTTACAGAATAAATTCCAATCATATTCATATCCTGTGTCAATCAGAACATATTTGTTATCAGTTTTTATTAAAAAGCAATTAGTCACACTAAGTTTTAATTGAATAATCTCCATTGGTTACCCCTCCATTATTAATGTTGATATTTAAGGTTCTCTATTAAAAACAAAATGTGTTATAATCATCTCCCAACCAACTACATCAGAATATTTTAATTAATATTAAAATTACAACTGATAATAATATTTTTTTTATCTTTAGTAGAAGCAACTTTACTCATTCGGTAGCTTCCTGCATTAAATGTAAAATCAGACATACTTAGAATTATGCTGTCTTCACGGCTTTTCTTTGGATTTAATAGAGACAATGCTGCAATAAAAACAGTGTCTTTCTTAAAAGGAATGTCAACCCACTTGCCATTCTTGTTTTTTTCAAGAGAATAATTATATCCGAATGTTACAAGAGTATTCCCCCTATTTGTTATTCTAAATTTAATTTTTTGAATAGAAGATTTATAATTTACATTTTCTGTAGACATTTGTATTAGTAGACTATTTTGTTGTGTTCCTTGAGAATATTTAGTCCAAACTAATTTTTTATCTTCTGTTTTATTACCCTGTAAGTATATATGATTTACATTCTTAAGGTCATTATTTAAAGTAATATTAAATTCGCCAGTATTATGGATGAAACTTCCAAGACTATATCTTACCTTTAGATATAAAATATCTCCTTTGGCTTTGTAGCTATAACCACTAAAGGCTAAAGCACTGTTGCTTGTCATTCCATTAATTTGTAGAGTTTTATTGTCTTTTGTTATCTTGTCAATAAAAACACTTTGCGTACCAACCACTGTACCAATAGATAAATATATCGTAATACTAATCAGAATAATTACAATAAAAATAATTATTATCAAACAAATCTTTTTAACCCAACTCATTATAGTCTACCCCCTCTCATTTACATTATTATACCATTTATTACAATTAAGCTCTATATTTACAAGCAACTTATGTCAACTATAAATATCTTTATTTATATCATCCTTATAAACATTTAGATTTATTTATTCAGTAAAATTAATCACAATTATGAAAAGATAAATAAAAATTGATATGTAACAAAGATTAGTATTGATAGAATATTAAGTAATAATAAGTAATATTTTTAATATTATTGACAAATATTCCATAATATAATATTCTAATGTAGGAACGGGGTGATAAAATGGACAAAGACAATGAAAAAAAAATGTGGGCGCACATACTTAAATTTTCTAAAATTTATGCTTTTTGGATTGCTTTAAGCATTTTTGCAACACTGGTACTTACCTACTCTAATATATTTACTTCTCAACTTCTGAAAAAAATCATAGACATGGCAGTAAGCAAAAGCATTCACGGGCTCAATACTTATATCTTACTGGGGCTAATTGTATTTATTTTAGGTATAGCCTCAAAATATTTTTTCAGATATGCTACAGGTAAGTATGGAAACTGTGTTATGAGGGATATCCGAAGTGCTACCGTGGACTATGTAAATAAGCTTCCACCAGATTATACTATGAAAAATAAGATTGGTGAAATATTGGCCAAGCTATCAGGTGATGCGAATGTAGTACAGAATTTTATGGCAAATGAATTTATCAATTTGATTTATATGCCAATAATGCTTATAGGATTTGGGGCATATTTAACTTATCTAAATTGGAGATTATTTTTAGCAAGTTTTATTATACTTCCTATACTTGTACCTTTAAGCGTGAAACTAATAAGTCCAATAAAAAAGTATCAACGTGAGTATGTAAAATATCTAGGTAAAACTAATAATATTGTACAAAATTCAATTGATGGTATTTCTATTATAAAAGCTTATAATTTGGAAGAAGAAATGGCCAATGATTATGATGAAAGTATTAGAATTGCCACAGAAATTGCCTTCAGAAACGATAAAAAGGAATACATAACAACTCCAATAATTACCATAGCAGGTACACTACCTGGAATTATAAGTATTATTTATGGTGGCTATCTTTGTTTACAAGGAAATATGAGCGCGGGTGAATTAATCGCATTCTTGAATATTTTTGCTATGTTCACTGAGCCTATGAGATATTTATACCTTATGATAATAAATATTAAAGTGGCAATGGCCTCAGTAGAGAGACTCTTTTCTATATTAGATGAACCACAAGAAAAAAGTGGGAATATTAGACTTACAAAAGACAGCTATGATAAAAATGATATAGCTGTGGAATTTGTAAATGTTGATTTTTCTTATGATGAAAAAAGTATGATTTTAAATAAATTAAATTTAATTGTAACAAAGGGAAAATCAATTGCCATTGTAGGTGCAAGTGGTAGTGGAAAAAGTACAATTTTAAAACTTATAGGTAAGATTAATGAAAGACAAGGCGGAACCATTAAAATATGTGGTGAAAATATTGAGGATTTAGGAGTTGAAAGCCTAAGAGAGTATATATCTTATGTATCACAGCGAACCTTCTTATTTCCTTTTTCAATTAAGGATAATATACTTATCGGGAATCCTAAAGCTACTATGGAAGATATAATAAAAGCTACCAAAAAAGCTAATGCCCATGCTTTTATTGAGAAATTGACAGATGGTTATGATACCCTTGTAGGCGAACATGGAACAAAATTGTCAGGAGGACAGATTCAGAGAATTGCATTAGCTAGAGCTATACTTAAAGACTCACCGATACTTTTGTTAGATGAAGCAACTTCTGCCTTGGACACTCAGTCCGAAGCACTGATTAAGGACGCTTTAGATAAATTTAAAAAAGATAAGACCCTTATTATTGTAGCCCATAGACTTTCTACTATTGAGAATGCAGATGAAATATTTGTACTTGAAAATGGGGCTATTATAGAAAATGGCACACATAATGAACTTATAGCAAAGAATTCAGCCTATGCTAAGCTTCATATAGGTGCTCATGGAGAGGGGGCAACAGCATGATTAATAAAAATTCGACGCAAATTTTAGAACTTAAACGCTTCTTTGCCCAGGTGAAAGGACGACAATTTATTTATTGGACTTCTCTACTTGCAGCTGTTATCCTAAATTCAATAACACAGGTACTTATAGCTAATATTAACAAAGGTGTTTTGAATGCAGTAACCCATTCAAATATGCAGCAACTTAGAAACACTGCAGTATTGGCCTTAGTTTACATTATCATTTGGATAATTTGTCCATTGCCTAGATATATCCATATTACTATTGTCCGTTACATTATGTACGATTTAAAAAGCAAGCTCTTTAGGCATATGGAGAAACTAAATTTGTCTTATTTTGAAAAACATCATAGTGGAGACAGCATAGAGAGGCTCGGCAATAATGTAGATGCACTTAAAACGGCATATTTCACACAAGTATTTGTTGTAGTTAACACTTTCATTATGGGTATGACATCAATGATAACTATGTTTATATTTGAGTGGAAAATAGCGTTCATTTTGATAATCTTAGGTCTTATATCTATTTCTATAAGTCTAAAATATACTGGCAAAATCAGAAAAATAACAGATAAAATAAACAAAGAATCATCTACACTAACACAAAGATTAAGTGATATCTTAGCAGGGTTTTCGATCCTAAAATTGTTTAGTGGCGCATATATAGCTGTAAATAGATATAAATTTCAAAATAATAAAATAAATGATTTGCGAATGAAATCCATAGGTAAGCAATCAGAAATGGATAGTATCAACTTCGCATTTACATTTTTAAGTAACATAGGAGTTATTGTAGCGGGTGTACTTATGGCAGCGGCTGGATGGACTGATTTGGGAACAGTTGCCGGAATTGTAACTCTTCAAGGAAGTGTTAACTGGATGTTTTTAAATTTAGGAACTAGTTATGCGCGCCTTCAAGAATCACTCTCTAACGCTAGCCGTATATTTGAAGTATTCGATGCACAACCAGAAGAAGAAACATATAAAACTAATCAAAGTTATGATAAAAGTTCAATGATAAGTCTTGAAAATGTATACTTTAATTATGAAGGAAGAGAAAATATTATAAATAATATCAATCTTTCAGTTAAGAAGGGTCAACATGTTGCTTTTGTAGGTCCAAGTGGTGGAGGCAAAAGCACAGTAATTAAGCTTATTCTTGGATTTTATCCAATAGCTACAGGTTCTATAACAATAAATGGTAAATCCATGAGTGAATATAATATACATGAAATTAGAGATATGATAGCTTATGTTCCACAAGATGCATATCTATTTGATGGCACAATAATGGAAAATATACGATTTGGAAGATTAATCGCAACAGATAAAGAAGTTATAGAAGCAGCAAAAGCTGCCTATTCTCATGACTTTATACAAAAGTTACCTGAGGGTTATAACACAGAAGTAATAAGTAGTGGAAACAATCTTTCCGGTGGTCAAAGACAGCGCATAGCAATAGCAAGAGCATTCTTAAAGGATGCACCAATACTTCTGCTTGATGAGGCTACTTCAGCTCTTGATACAGAAAGTGAGAATCAGATTCAGATAAGTTTGGAGGCACTAATGAAAAACAGAACAACCATTGCTATTGCTCACAGATTAACAACTATTGAAAATTCTGATATTATATTTGTTATAGAGAATGGTTCAATTGTTGAGCAAGGTACAAGTAAAGATTTGGTAGATAAAGCAGGATTGTATATGAGGCTTAAAAATATATAATATTGTAGTTAAAAGTAACCTTTTTTGTATTCAATTAATATAATAACAGCGAATGAAAATTTTCAAGGAGGACTTACTATGTTATCTAGTACTGAATTCATACGACAATCGCTGGAAATACATCTTTTTTTTGCAAGGATTATGAAGGAACACTCATTCTTTTTAGAAGTAGGGTTTACACCAAAAGACTCAATTTATATTAAGCAGGCAAATAACTTTAGAATAGAGTTTGACAGACTTTTAGCAGATACTATATCACTTTCTAACGGTGCTGTTAGTCCCAGTGTATTACAGTCTGGTGAAGTAATAACACCTTTCACACTAAACGCTGAGATGGCTTCAGCATATTTTACAGGAGTGAATATTTCAACTAATTTGACAAAATCAGAAGCTGGTTTAATGGGCAGTAATGCATCAATACTAGGCAATCCTATACTTGAACAAAGAGTATATACGCTTAATCAGAGAGCACTAGTATTAATTAAAGCCTTAGCTCAGTTTAAGACTATGGTTTTGTCTGAAGTTATATCCTGTAGAATATTTACAAGTAGCTACCCTTTGCTTATAGACCATATATTAAGAGAGGCAAAATTTTATTTTCAGATAATTCAAAGGCTGCAAAACCGTGAGGAAATCAACTTTGAGAAAGATATGTATGTGCAAGAATCTTTTTGGAATAGAATTATGGCTGAACACTCAAAATTTATTCGTGGACTTCTTGATCCAACAGAAAATGAGCTTATAAATACAGCAAATAACTTTGGAAATGAATTTGATAAGTTGACAACAGAGTCAAAAGAGGCAATGGATAATATAATCCCAATCTCAAAAGTTACGCAGGACAGCCTTACAGCAACTATTGAAATAGCCAAATTTAAATCGCAAGGTACACAAGGATTGCTAGAATGTAAAATCAAATCCATAATAATACCATTATTAGCCGACCATACTTTACGTGAAGCAAATCACTATTTACGTTTATTGAAAATATTTACAAAGAATAAATAAAATACAGATAAATAAACCTTTTATTTTATGCTTGTAATTATTCTGCATAGTATTAATGACTGTTAACATAAAAATATGGAGGATTTTCATGCCTAAAATTAATGGATAGAGTTTAACACCAACTCTATCCATTAATTTATCACCTGTTGTTAAAAGAGAAATCTTTGATGTTATTTATCAAATTATATTTGAATCAATTGTATTATCACTTTCTTTATAATGATTTAACCTGCAAACAGCTGGACCTTCTATAATATCGCCTTCAAAAGAAAATCTCGATCCATGGCAAGGGCAATCCCAAGATTTTTCTGCACTATTCCATTTTAGTTCACAACCTAAATGAGTACATGTTATATCAACTATATGTAGTTCTCCATGTTTATCTCTATATGCCCCATACCTTTCTCCATCAATCTCTACTATCTTTCCCTGATCATTTTTTAAATCAAAATTATATTGACCAACTTGAAGCTTTCCTTTTATTAGCTGCTTTGCAACATCAAAGTTTTCCTTAACTAAGTTTTTAATTCCATCAGTTAAAATTTTACGTGATGGATTATAAACTTCTTGATAAGGACTTTCATTTTTAACTATAATATCCCTTAGTATAGTCGCCGCTGCTGTTCCATTGGTCATGCCCCATTCACCATAACCTGTAGCAACATAAATATTTTCTGATGTAGAAGTAAGATTACCCACATAAGGTACACCATCTATTGTTATATAATCTTGAGTTGACCATCTATACAAAAATTTTTCAACATTAAAGTTTTTTTCAGCATAATTTTTTAAATTAACATAATGTTTAATCATGTCGCCACCATGAGCGGTCTTATGCTCTTGCCCCCCAATAATTATCATCTGACCATCCTTATACTTTTGTGAACGAAAATACCAACCTGCTTCTCCTGAATCTACAAATGTTCCCTTTGGTAATTCATCCTTTATTATTGCAGATATTACATATGATCTTTGTGGTCGAAGTTTTGCAAAATATAACCCCAAACCATCATAAAATGGAAAATGTGAAGCTAAAACGACTTTTGAAGCTATTACTTTAAAGCCTGTGTCTGTTATTACAGTATATAAATTATCATGTTCTATATCTACCGCTCTTGTATGTTCATATATTTGACTATCATTACCAGAAATGTTTTCAGCAATTTTAAGGAGATACTTTCTAGGGTGAAATTGAGCTTGATTTTCAAAGCATAGTGCCCCGCTTATTGAAAATGGTAAATTTAGTTTTTCAATATATTTTGCTTTTATCCCTAGGCTTTTAGCCGCTTCTGCCTCTGCCTTGATAGTATCTGTATAGCTTTCATCTGTTGTATAGATATATGCAGGTAACCTACAAAAATCACAATCAATGTTATATTCCTTTACCATGTTTTCTATAAAATTTATGGCACCTTCATTGGCATCTGCATATTGCTTAGCTTTCTTAATTCCCATCGTGTTAATTAAATTACTATATATGATATCATGTTGTGAAGTAACATAAGCTGTAGTGTGTCCTGTAGTTCCCTGAACTATTTTATCTGCTTCAATTAATGCAACTTTGTAACCTTCATTTTTCAATAGGAGGGCAGTTGTAATTCCTGTAATACCTCCTCCTATAATTGCTATATCAACTTTAATGTCTTTTTCTAAAGTTGGATAGTTTGTTTCATCCGTTGAATCAAGCCAATAAGATTTTGGTGTTAAAATATTATTGATACATATGTTATTTTTCCCATTCATGAATTTGCTCCCTTCCTTTGACATAATTAACATATTTATTTTATGTTTATAAGCATTCTCATACATTGTATTTTTATTTTATTAGTTCCCTTTATCATTAGGATAATTAGCTGGAAATATACCAACAGTATATTAGAAATAATTTAAATAAATCCATAATAAATTTTTTACTTCTGGGACAATATATAAAAATACAAAACTTTAACCAGGGAGGTATTTAAATTATGGAGAATAAAGAGAAGAAAGGTACTTTTAGTGGCATACCAAGTATAATAATAAGATTTGTAGTAACTTCAATTATATTAGCTATAACGTCATTTTTAACACCAGGCTTTGTACTTGTGGGTCTACGGTCAATTATATTAGCGTCTGTAGTTATATGTTTAATAGATTATTTAGTGGAAAAACTTATGAAAGTTGATGCATCACCTTTTGGAAAGGGAATAAAAGGATTTGTAATAGCGGTTATAATATTATATATAGCACAATTCTTAGTTCCTGGAATGAGGGTATCTATAATAGGCGCTATACTTGCTTCAATAGTCATTGGAATACTAGATGCGGTAATACCTGGAAGATCCATATAATCACCCATACACTTCAGATAATTGTGGACTTACATGATTAAATATAAGATTGAAAGTTTAATAATTAAAATCGCACATATCGGTTATAAATAAAGCAAAACCATTCAAGAAAAAAATTATCTTGAATGGTTTTTAATTCTGGGTTCTGTATGATTAAAGTTCATATTATACAAGATTACTGAAACCCCCAAACATAAAGAATACAACAAAAATTCTCGTCACATGCTATTTTATATGTTTATTGGCAAGTTTATACACTTGATTAATTGTTTTTTGTGATAAATCCCATGTTTGAAGTTCTAACTTTATTAATTCACTATGTTTTTTACTTATATCCTTTAATGCGTTTCCAACCGATTTCCTAACATATTCACTTTTATCATTTTTTAAATTAGATATTAAGCTTATTGCTATATTAGGATTCTGTTTGAAATAATCCCTACTTGTCCATATTCTCAATCCCTCGGTAACTGCTCTCCTTACGTTTGGATTGCTATCATTTAACCAAACTTTAATTATGGGTAACGCATTTTCATATCCTATATCACAACAGTATTTGTCAAAAGCCTTTGCCAAAATCTCTTGAACACGCCAATTTGCATCTATACTTACTTTTTCTTTTAAAAATACTAATGCCTCATTTAACTCACATGAAATCGAACCACAGATAAATGTAGATAACTCCCTAACTTGATAAAATTCTGAGGAGTAAAACTCTTTTGCAATAATAAAACATTTGTTAATAGAATTATTGTTGAGAATAAATATAGATTCTTTTTCTATTTCTTTAAATCCATCTTTGACCATTTTAACTTTTTCAATTATATCATCATACAATTTTAGTCTAACCTCCTAACCCCACGATAACTTTACGGGGATTTTTATCTTTTATGTATCATCTTTAATGTATCAATAATTAATAGGTAACTAAAATAAATTATAAATATAATGCCTACTAGCGCTAATATAGAAAATAAGAAATCTGTAACATATCCCCTAATAGATCCAATTTCCATAGATATATTGGTTATTAACACAAGACATACCCCTCCAATGATACCAAATAATAAACTTAATCTTCTTTCCAAAATAAACTCCTCCTTCATATTTATAAGGCTGCAACATCATACTATTTATTACAATTAAATCCTATATTTACAAGTATAAATTAAAACCCATAAAAATATACTTCTCCTCCCTTAAATTCAATATTTTGCATTCGATACACAATATGTTAATGTTGTGCCTTGAATTATAAGTCAACTAAAGAAGTTATGTCATCCCACTCATAGGAAACTTCAACTAGATCATCTCCAGCAATATTAACAATTCTTTTCTCACCTCGTTTTCCATCTAAATGCTCATAAAAATTACATGCACTATTTTCAACAAAGGCCCATAAAACCATATTATTAGCACCTAAATCTTTTAACTTTGAAGCGACTGCTTTTACAAGCGCTCTTCCAAAACCTTTCTTTTGATGTTCTTTTGATACATATAACGTATATAATATGCTATCAAAGTCACAATTTTTATCGTTTACAGATGCAGATGAAAAACCTACAACTTCACCATCTTCATTTTCTACAACAAACATGAATTCATTTGTATCTGCATTATTAAAAAGTCTGTCCATCCATTTTCTCGCTTGACCTTCATATGTGCGATTTTCGAGATAATCCTTCGAAATTATATTTGCATAGGTATAATTCCATGTATCTATATGGACTTTAGCAACAAAATGTAAATCTCCTTTTCTATATTCACGAACTAACAATTTACTCACTTCCTATTAACCTTAATTTATTTTTCATATATTCCATTTTACGTTGTTTATGAACAATATGAATATTGTATCCCTTATAAATACATACTTAACCTAATCATATCAATACATTCAATTCCATTTCCAATGATAATTTCTTTATAATTGTCTTGTTAATTTTCTTTTTATATGAAGTTAATATAAATATTTATTCGCCATCATAATAATCTACGTCAGTATCCTTTTTATAAAATGTTCCTGGTTTTTCATTTACAAGTATGCCCACTTTATTAGAATTAGGGTAAACCACTACCTCTGGTGAATTAACATTGTCACAACTAAAGTACACAAGCATTTCAGTCTGCGAAGAATTAATTATTTTATGTGCTCCTTTTTCTGATGGCGGGCAAACAATAATATCTCCTACTGAAATTGATTTATTTCCATTCTGTGTTTCTAATATGCCATTGCCACTAATTATATAAAATACTTCTTCATTTTTAAGATGGTAGTGGTATGGATAATTTGCTTTCTTAGGTGGAATTTCATAGATAGCAACATAGCTTTGATTTTCATTACCTTGCTCTGTTACTTCGTACTTATTATACTCATAAGGCTCATGCTCACTTTTATGTTTTGGCTTAATTAAATTTTTATTGGTTATTAAGATTTCACGACTATTCATCTAATAATCTCCCCCTTAATATCTCATGTGATTTATAAACACCCTTCACTTTGACCTAATAAGATGTACTAAATATTAAACTAAGGATTTGTAGACTTCCTTGCCTTCATTAGAAATAAAGAATAGTTAACTGTTTCAGCATCTATAACTTTTTTATCATAATAAAATGTATTTGATTCTATATCACTAAACCCAGCACTAATTAGAATACCTTTTAATTTTTCTTGATTAAAACCATTATGTCCATGGAAGTCTTGATATTCTTTATGAAAACTACCATCATCTTCATCCAAATCCACAATACACAAATAACCATCATTATTAAGCAGTTCATAAAATTCACCTATTATTAATGAAGTATTATTAATATGATGTAATACCATAGAATTGTAAATAACATCAAACTTTGTATCTAAAGCATCTTTATCAGCTAATATATCTAACTGCTTAGTAACCATGTTATTAACTCTGTATTTATTAATCTTAAAGTTTAATATGTCTATCATTCCCTTTGATGAATCAACAAGTGTAATTCTTTTAAACCTATCATAAAGATTAAAGCTTACAAGACCAGTTCCACACCCAAACTCCATTGCAGAACAATTTTTATCAAAAGAAATTGATTTATTTATTTCTTTAGCTATTATTTTTGCTCTATTAATTCTTTTATCAGTGTCCCAAGTTTTAGCATATTCATCAAATCTCACTTTTACGTTACCTCCCTAGCTTTATTTCCACGTACTTTTTTCTAATAACATTACATGCTTATCCTATAATTCATATCATTAGATTATACCGTCTATAATAAAAAAAAGTCCACTTAACTGTCTCACCAGAATTAAGTATCATTCTTGTTTCTATTTTTTTAAGCGTACTGCAATGATTATGACTCTATAACCCTTAAAAGCCATTCATTCACTAATGAATTAAATACTTCTACCTGTTCTATCTGCAAATTATGTCCTGCTCTATCCAATACAGCAAAAGTTGCTCTTGGATAATTGTCTAAAATACCCCAGGCATCTTTATAACCTACGCTTGAATCTTGCCGTCCTAATAGTATAAGAGTCGGCTTATTGAACTTTTCATCCAGTCCATCCACATCAAATGAAAACGCATTCCCATTTTGTTCAAGCTGTAATAAAAAATCACTATCTGCCACTCTTATGCCAGATAAAATTTCATCTCTATATCTATCCCAGATTTTTTTACTTTGTACTACTTGTATTGAATTAAAACCCTCGGCATCAGATGGCTCAAGTTGCGATAATAATTTATCATCCCTTTTTAAAATAATATGCTTTGGAACATTGCGTTTTTTTAAATCCGTTGTAATAGAAGGACATAGTAAAAATAATCCCTCTATTCTATATGCAATTTTATGTACTATTCCCCTTGCTAAATACCCACCATATGATTCACCTGCAAGTAAAAAGTTTTCATTTGGAATAATTTTATCAATAAAATCAATTACAATATCCAACATTATATCTGAATTTGTAATCCACTTCTCACCTTTAGTTTTTCCCATCCCGGGCAAGTCAATATATATCCTTTTATAACCATCTCTATTACTAAATACAGGCTCCATACATCCTGTCATCAATCTATGGTCCACATGTGAACCATGTATTATAACAATTGGTTTGCCACTACCCATTACCTCATAATTTATAGATATGTTTTCCATCTTACACTCCATCCTTTTTTCTCCTCTCATCTGCCACACATTTTAATACTAGATTATCAAAAGCTGTAAATTCATTTTCACCAATTTTCATTACTCTTCTAAAAAATGTTTTTCGCTTTTCAAACACAACGATTTATCATCTATGGCTCTCATTGTTGCAATTATTCCGTCAAGATGGTCATATTCATGCTGCAATAATTCTGATAAATCTCCTTCAAGTTTCATCTCATTATCAATAAAATCTATGTCCTTAAAATGAATTGTACATCTACAATGCCTTTTAACCTTTACCAATAGCTCTGGAAAGGACATACAGTCATCTATAACCTCCATAAATTCATCATCTTCAAAAATCAATATTGGATTTATAAAAACTACCGGCTTATCAATATTCATATATATCAACCTCTTAAATACACCTATTTGTGGGGAAGCTATTGCTCTACCTATCCCATACTTGTTTCTAAAATTCATAAGTGTATCATGCAAATCAATAACAAGCTCTTTTATAATGTCCATTTCATCCTTTTCTATAATAGAACTTATCTGATACAATTTAGGGTTTCCTAACAAAATGATTTTTTTTACCATATATACAACTCCTCCAAGCTATACTCGTAATCCCAACGGGCAAGCTACTATACAGAAACCACAAGCATCTTTTCTATCATGTTTTTTTAAAAATAAACTCCTTTTGAAATTACATAATTGATAATCAATTAATTGTTCACGAAGTTTATAAATATCCCATTGTATTCCTTTTAAAGCCTTATGTGGACATGCCTCTATACAAAGAAAACATTGGTCATCACACATACTCTTAGTAATAGGAATTCCTATAGGCAAATCATAATCTATTAATATAGCTGAAAGTCTTATTCGTGGGCCATACTCTTTTGTAACTAAAACCCCATTTTTTCCAATCCACCCAATTCCAGCATTAACAGCAGAATATTTAAATGAAAATGGTGCTATTAGACTTTCTTCATTAGTCTGAGCCACTGGTGGTACATAATAATTGATGTTGTATTTTTGCAAAATAGTTACCAAATCAGAAATAATTTCATTCAATTCTTTACGAGTAGCAGATATTGTCTTTTCAAATTTTTCCTCTGAATAGTTATTTAAAGATATAATTTCTCTATGAGGAACTGCTAATACGAGAGCGCACTTATATTGCTTAGAATAATATGAATAAGAAATATCTGTTATTCCTACTATTGTACTTGGATAACATTTCATTTTACTGATTATCAATTCGTATATTTTATTTACTTCAACCATAAACCCACCCCCAAATAATTCCTTCATCACATAAAACAATAATTTTGATATTACAATTACAATTACTTCCATCCTTACGATAAACCCATAAATGTAAATGTATGATTATAAGTTAAACTTGATTTATAACATCTTAAAAAAGCCATAAGTTGCTACATCAAAATTTAATTTCACATTTTTTTACTAATGAGAATATTATAATAATTTAATGTTATATTACCATAACATGGTATTAAAATAAAGATGAGTTAAGATTTATTTATTATACAACTAACAAAAACGTCACGAACTTTTATTGTTTGTGACGTTTCATAATAAATGTGTTTTCCTTTTATGAATAAAGCATCTTCCTTCCACTAATATACAAGATAATATAGTCTACTTTATATCCAAGTCTTTTAATAAATCTTTTGCCTTCTGTGCATCTTCTATTGGAACTTGTATCTCCATAATATTATTAAGTACAGCAATACTTCTAATCATTTCTCCTTTAATAAAATATCTTATTTCCTCAGAATCTAAAATTGACTTAACAATAGGTATTATAGAAAAGTCCATTGTTTCTGCTATAGTGACAAGTTCTGAATATTCAAATTCTTCACTTGACAATTCTTTGCTTGGTAATTTTTCAACCAATTCAATTTTACAGTCTGAACAGAAATTAAATCCCTCTCTATATTCACATTTGCATTTTGGACAAAACATTTTTATGCCTCCTTAAAATTTTATTTAATACTAATTATTTTACACCTATTCACATATAATAGAGTTACGATTGATGTAACATTTAAGAAAATTGTTTATTTAAAGAGTACTTTATTTTCGGCAACAAATTCAACATGCCCACAACTCGAACATACATATGTGGTTACCCCGCATGCTTTTCGTTTAAACCCTTTAATTGGCTGTTCAAGTATAAGAACTCCTGCCCCAGTATTTATCCACGCTTCCTTCATTTGAATTTTACAATTTATACACTCTCTATTTTCCATATAACTGCCTTCTCTCTTTAATTAGTAATGTAATGCTATATATTTAATTATACCATTATTACCATTAACCAAGTTTATTTACAAATTTTAAAAACAATAGATATTAGCCTTAATCTGAAAGTAACTCAATCACTAATGTGTTAGATTAATTAGGTTTTAATAAATGTATATTTAATTTTTTCTTTTATTTTTTATACCAATCCACCGTAAAAATAGTATAATTAAACAAATATTATTAAAACATAAAGGAGAGAAGAAAAATGTATATTTTAATGTTAACATATGTAAAGCCACTTGAGGAAGTTGACAAAGAGATAAGTTCTCACATAGAATATTTAGAGAAATTTTATTCATTACAAAAATTTATTTTCTCAGGTAGAAGAAACCCAAGGATAGGTGGAACAATTATTTGCAATGCAAAAGATAAAAAAGAAGTTGAATCAATAATAGGACAAGATCCGTTTTTCATTAAAAAAATTGCAGAATATGAAATAATTGAATTCCTACCTACAAAATGTGCTGATGGATTAGAACGTTTTCTTTAAAAACATTTCACATAATAAGGCTGCATTACTTTTAACTATAGGATATGTTAATTTTATGATGTTACTCTCCTCAATTATAGAGTGACCAAATGAATTGTCACCATTTGTCCACTGCCATCGTTCTAATAGACTTATTCTCCCATCCGTCAAAATTTTTGGTGTTGACAAACATTTTCCAGTACGTATTTCACCCTTTTGATTGATATGTTGATATGTGAAATTCAAGTTGCTTTTGTCATCACTTGTGCCAATTAAATAACCTTTTAGTATATCGCCACCATTATACTCAGCCCAAACCATATCTTTATTTTGATGGTATTGAAAAATAGTTGCACTTGAAACTTCTCCATTATGAGTATTGGAAACTGATGAAAATAATCTGTTATTATAATTTATTTTCCCATCAATACACCTAACAACAGCTTTTTTCATAATATTGAAACATAATATATCCTTATTTGTTGTTATGATTTTATTATATTTAAAAGGGGAGTATCCACGATTTATATATAAATTATAAGCGGGTAATGAAGAATCTAACACAATTTCAGAATATCCTTTAGCTATTATTGATTCTAACCTGTTCATTATTAATGTTCCATATCCTAATCCTTGTAACTGTGGCAATACAAATACTCTACTTATCTCGTTTTCATGGGCACTCCCAGTGCCTACAATTATTCCATTAACATCAATTAGTAATACCATTTCTATTTCTATTCCTTTTCGTATATTATCATCACAATGATGGGTTAAAAAAAATTCAACTACCCCAGTTGGATAGTAATGTGGATATATTGTTTTTATTGTTGTGTTTATAATATTTTTTACTGTATTAAAATCTGCTAAATTAGCTTTTACAAGTTTCATTCTACCATTCACCTCCCCTTAAATATTCTTTATTTTAAAATATACTTAGATCCAGTTAGCACCTTTTCTCATTAAAAAGATTATTGCTTTCTTGTATTATGAAGTCAATATAAGCTAAAACATCTACTCGTCTCTCAAAAATAGATTTATAATATGACTTTGGGTTACCCTTGCGTAATCTCATTGCCTCATTAATTACCTTATGCCATCTTTGAGGCACTTTCTGTAGTACATATTCACCTGCCCCTACTTTCGATGTCATATCTCGTTCTTTGAATGTGTAATATAAACGAGAAACACCTAAAACTCCCCATTCAATCATTCCTAAGTCAACAAATAAGCCTATGTATTTTTTGGATAAAAACTTCTTACAGTCATCATTCCAGTTAAGCCAATAAGTATTAAGATTTTCTCTCATATTATGAATTAAGATGTCCCAGTTTACGGTAAAGTCAAAATTATCAATTTCTTTCCCTTTAACAGTTAAACCATATTTTTTTAGTTGAAAAGCGTCAATTGAATTTTTCTCGAATTTTTCAAGACCTTTATATACTCCACCTATGAAACAAGGGCATGATTTCTCATTTTCATACTCTAATTGAAGATCATTGCCCATTACATAAAGTCCCATTAAATCTGTTGCAGGAAATTTTTTTTTAATATTTCTATGAATTTTTTTTAGAACCTCTATATCTAATTCTGTAACTTTTCTTTTAACTACTGCAATGAAATCAATATCACTCAGCCCATAATTAAATGCACCTAATGTAATAGAACCATAGATATAATATGATTCTAAAAAATTCGGCAATTCTGATTCAAACAAATCTAAATACTCTTGCAATATTGTCTTAACGCTTTCTGGAATACTATTCATTTTACCCTCCTCTAATATCATACAAATATAATATTATACTATCTTAAATAAATCTTCGAGATATGGAAATGTATCCGCAAATTCTCCTGATTCTATCATGGATTGAATATGGTTTAGAGTAGCCCACTTTGCTCCACATACTTCATCTGGTTGATAAATAACTTCTGTCATATCTACTTCTTCTTTGAACAGCCACACATCTACAAAATCCGGAAAGTCAAAATGCTGTCTTTTTAATCTAAAGAGAAATTTTCCATTTGCAGGGGATAAATTAATCCCTATTTCTTCCTTCACTTCTCTTAATACAGCTTTCAAGCTATCATCGCCAATAATTGCTGACCCACAAGTTGTTTCCCACATATTTGGTAATATTGTCTTGTTTGGTGTACGTTTTGTAATTAAAAATTCTCCATGCCTGTTTTTTATCCATACCTGTACAACTAGATGGTATTCATCTTGCCCCATAGGTTTTCCACGTTCACCAGTCTTACCCGTTTTCTCCCCATTTCCATCGAGTATATCCCAAAGTTCCATTTAATGACCTCCAACAAATAAAATTATGATCCTTCCCTGGCTATAAAAATCCCCTTCATAAACTCTGATTTATTATGAAATCTATATATCGTTTCTTTTTCATTATTAGTACAACCACTCAGTATTTTGATTTCAGAATCTTTTTTCAACAAATCCACAATACATATAATCCCATTTATTTCATGTTTTTTATCCGTCCCTCTCCATATATCAATTCCTCCACCATCCATAGAAGTTGTATTTTTTAAATATCCATAATCAACTTCATATAACATATCAGGATATTTAGGATGTCTTGAACCTTTAGGTCTATCTATTACTATTTCAGAACCGCTTACTAAATCGTCTAACATACTCCAAAATCCTTTGTTATTATAATCCATTATTTATCCTCCACTCATTCTAATATCCAAAAACTCACGATTGCTACAAAATTCCAGAAAATTGTATACCAAGTATTTTATTTTAAATGGAATGTTTTTTTATACATAAGTGAATTAAGCTCAGGATAGGTTAAATTTTCTGGTAACCCGTCAAACATCATAATTTCACATATTTCTGAAATTGGTAAACCACCTATCTCTTTTACTTCACTAAAAAATAGCCTTCCATATGATTTGTCATTAGAATTATTCATATAAAAATCACAAATTGAATAATCGCAGACTGGTGTTAAGTTAAATTCCTTTGCACCAGTTTCTTCAAATAACTCTCTTTTAGCAGCATTAACAATACTTTCACCTATCTCTCTATGCCCACCTGGAATCTCCCAAGTTTCACTCTGCTCTTCTCTAACGTAAATCCATTTCCCTTTATACACACTTGATATTACTGCACACTTAAGGCTTTCCTCATCAACCTTTCCTAACTCATAAAATTCTACTTTCATAGATTTATCCCCCACTCATTTCTATAATTGCATTACAAGATTAAATACCAGTGTGACACAATTTATAAAAACTATTTTTAATAATCCATAGGTAATAAAATTAATAAACCGTTACTATTATTTTTTCTACTTCTACTCTATCTCGAACCAACTTACTACTCGATCTTTTTTAAACCCTAAACTCATTGCTAACTTCATAGACCTTTCATTTTCTTCTTCAATATGCACAAATGGTATTTTATTTTCATCTCGAACTTTGTTAATTAAATCTATCATTACATCTCGCGCGTATCCCATCTTTCTATATTCAGGTAAAACATGCAAAAATCCTATAGCTCCATCGTCTTGTGTAATTCCCCAAGCTATTAATTTATCCATATAACGTATACATGAACTTACTCCATTTGTTATTCTTTCAATGATATATGGCATAGATATAAAATCTTTATAATTTGAATTTTCATATATATATTTAGAATCACAAATCGCCAATTTTGATACACTATGTTTTGGTTCAGCTATAACTTTTATATCTGATATTACTAATTTCATAGTAGCTAATTTCCACTTGATTTTATTACCTTTAGTTAAAATTGGAATCATCCAATCTTCAATAATTGCAAAATTCTTATCCTTATAATCTAATCTACTTTTTATTATTTTAAGTTCCTCTTCTGATTTTGAACTTATATAAACCCAATTTCTATCACTTGTCCCCTTAACTATAACTGAGTCACCTATTTGTTCTAAATTACATATATGATAATTTTCAATAAAATTAGTAATATTTATGTTATCAATTTTATTTTTTATTAAAAGCTCTAGTATTTTATTCTTTTGCCCCAATTTTTTCTCCCCTCCTGTCCATCTTAGATGTGATATATTGTATTTATATTTTGTTCTGCTAATTGCTTATATATTTTTTTTCATAATAACAGCAGGTAAGATTTTTCCTGTCCAATCTAATTCTACATCTTTGATTTTATCAAACCCATTCTTAACCCAAAATTTAAGTACTGCATTATCATAGTTAATAACTACATCTATTCTCATACACTTGCTTTTTACTTCTTTAGCATATTCCTCTAAAGCCTGATATATTAATTTTCCAACCCCTTTATTTTTATAATTATCATGTATCATTAAGAGTGATAAGTAAGTTTCCTCGCCTATTTTAAAATCTATTATCCCCATTACTTTTCCTGAACTCTTCTCTACTACTTTACAAGAATAGAAATCTGCTTTTCTCATATTCTCTAACTCTTCAAGTACCCATTCATATCTAACCTTATCTGTACCCATATGATTTACCAAAAAATATTTATTGGAATTGTACACTTCAACAATAGCATTTATATCTTTATCCTCCACAAAGTCTATACAAAAATCTCTTAATTTAAA
Organism: Clostridium estertheticum; assembly: GCF_026650985.1. Classification (GTDB taxonomy): domain Bacteria; phylum Bacillota; class Clostridia; order Clostridiales; family Clostridiaceae; genus Clostridium_AD; species Clostridium_AD estertheticum_C. Next base: position 399,725 of record NZ_CP086239.1, on the reverse strand, counting down.
AATCATTTTATAATTACGTCCCCCTGATTGTAAATGAATCTACTACACTATTTTAGAATTGTTAATAGCTATATTGGTTTTGTTGTCATAATAATTGAACGTGGATAAAATCCTAATTTCTGATAAAACGATACTGCTTCGTTCCCATATACTACTGTAAGTTCTATATCATTTATATGATTTTCACCAAACCATTCCATGGCACTACTCATTAATTTGACACCTAATCCTTTTCTTCTATATTGTTCATCAACAAAAAGAACTTCTACCTTTCCGCAAATCCTTTTGATATATGCTATGCAAAATCCTATAATATTGTTTGTTTCAGCGTTAATCAATAACTCAATTCTGTATTTTCCTAATTTTGCGTTTTTTCTATACACTTCTAAACGCTCCTCAAACGTTATTCTTGGATAATCACCAGAAAAATATTCTGATTTACTGTTATGGTATTTATGAAGTTTATCTAATGATTCTCTTAAAATTTCCATTTTTTCAATAGGAATCTGTTTAGTAATAATATCCACAATAATGCCTCCTAATATTTCCCATCTTCATTGATAACATTCTTTTTACTCTAATATTTCGCTTATCCATGAATAGCAACTATCTAATTCTTCATCACTTATCAAATCCGACCTATGTTCAAACATTATCTTAACATTCTTATTTTTTTCTCTTATTATTTTTAAATAATCCTCAATTGGTGCAAATCCTTCTTCTGTTTTTAAATTTGGTAATGCTGGAAAATGAGGAACACCACCTAATTTAAAATTCCATAAATGTACAACCGCAGTATACTTTGAAAATCTTTTAATAATTTCAATTTCATTAAAATCAGAATCTATTTTATGTTGCAAATGAAGTCTGCCAGTATCCAAACAAATCTTTATATTTTTATACTTTTCTAACATACTTTCAAGAAAATTATCTTCACAAATATATTTATTTAATGCGTCAAATTCCAACACAGGAATGAAACTATACTCAAAACTTTTCTCTGATAACCATTGAAAAAGGTATTCGCTATTTTTCTTAAATTTTTCATATGAATATTCAAATTCATCTGTGTATTCACTGCTGTTTGTAAATCGCCAGTTGCTCATATCAAAGTTTTCTTTAAGTATAACTGGCTTAGGATAATGAAACAGTATATACTTAGGTTTAATCTGCTTTTGTTTGATATAAATTAACTCTTCTTCAATATGTTTATATGCAGACTTTTTTACCTCTTCATTTAAAGACAAAAACCGTGGGTCTCTTAACTTTGAAATTCCTGCTCTTAACGGAAAATGAATACCGAATTCAAAGCCTTTTGTTTTAGCTTCATTTGCTAAATTCTCTATATCACTTTCATTTTCAAATAAACATGCTTCCACTCCATAAAAGTCTTTTCTAAAATCTCTATCAAATTTTTTATAATCAAATTTACCATACATCCCAATCATAAAGTTATTCATAATTTTTTCCCTTTCAATAATTGAATTTTGTAATAATCAGTATTCAGGCTTTGCAATAAATCCTGTCTTTTCTCCTCTTTTGAACCCTGAATTTTCATAAAATCTGAAAGTTTCTTCTTTTTTAGAGCCTGTAAGAAGCATTACCTTATAACAATTTTTCTCCCATGCAATTTCTAACGCCTTACTCAATCCACGTCTTCCATATCCACTTTTTCTATAGCTTGAATGTGTAACCACATTTTCAATTAGTCCATAAGGTCGTGCATTTCTTGTTAAATTTCTGATTATAGTCAGGACACAAGAAGCTACTATTTCACCATCAATATCTACCACTATATAATAAGAGTTAGGGTCATTGTATATTTCAGTCCATAGTTTTTCCAAAGCTTCATCAATAATAAGTTCTGGGTCTTCTTGTTTAAGATGTTTGTACAATTGTAGCAACTTTTGTAACTCGTTATACTTAATCAATCTTACTTCTGCTTGTTGTTCCATTTACATCACCCTTTACAATATACTTCTATATCATTACCTTCACTATCAGTAAATTCTAACACCCGATTTTCATTGATTTTTGTTAAAGGAAAGATTATTTCTGCCTTTAAACTCTTTAGTTTTCCTATTAATTTATTCATATTATTAACTTCCAAACTTGGCAGACAATTATCACCCCAAATTACTGTTTCATTAACTTTACCATTGTTAAAAAGGCAAAATTTAAAGCTTTTTATAATAAAAATACTGAATATATCATCTTTCTTATCTACCGTCCGTTCAAATAATTGCTCATAAAAACTAATAGCTCTATCCATATCTTTAACACAAATATATAATGAATTTACAGTTATTTCAAGTTCCAATTTACCTTCTCCTCATATAATATTTTTTTTAAATTTTAAACCCCATAATATCTTTAATATAGTTTGATTTTTCTTCGGATGTTACTAATTCTAATAGCTTAAAAGCGACATCTATTGCTATTGAAGGATTCTAACAACTTCCAATTACCCTTTGTTTATTTTTTTACATTATACCATTTTTAGATTATTTATGAACAATATGAATTTATATTAAACAAATTTTAATACCTAAAACGCCATATTTTTTTTCTTGTTCCTTTGTATAAATATCATATGTTTCATCAATCATACGTTTCATTGGATAACCCTGACACCCAAATAAAGAAAAATCAAAATTACTGTATAATTGCTCAAAATTCTCAAATACATATTTATCTAAAACTTTAACAGTTAATTTTTCTTCCCTGTCAGGAAGTTTATAAAAGATAATTAAATCTCCAACACAAATGGTTTGTCTTTTTTCATCATTCAATCTAACTTCTATAATTTTTTGTCTGTTTTTAATCATATTGAAAGGTTCTTTAAACAGAGTCATATCATGTTCCATTTTAATTCTCCCCCTATTATATAATGTGGTCCACAACAAATTACCATGGTGACGCAACCAAACAAAGAATTATTTTTATTCAATAAGTGACGTATGCTTTGAGACATCTTTTATCCTTCCATTTTCAACAGTATTGCTATTTAAATAGTCATCAAGTGTTTAATTTACTGTTAATCTTTGTCCAAATTGTCCCGCTAACAGAAAAGTCCGAGCGATTCCACTTGCTCCAATAACATCAAACTTATCTGAATCGAAAAGAATTTCTACCTCCATAGTCTTAGGTTCGTTTCCAGTTCCAAACTTATATATGATAATACATTGCTCTATATTGTCTATCTTTTCTTGTTCATCTTCCAAGTTTTTTAATATGCCCTCTGCAATCTTACACCCTAATACAACATGATAATTTCCCCTGTTTTATCCTCACTCTCTTCTACTCTTCCAATATCATGCAATAATGCTGACGAAATAAAAACTTCTAAGTCAACATCTTTCTCATATTTTGAAAGTAACAGGCAAATATTGGTCATAAGGTTTCTTAGAACACTCTAAGAATATTATACTATTTTACCATAAAATAGTATAACCATAAAGATTGAGATATTAATTTTTTTGTTTAACTTAATCCACCAACTCTATCACAAACAAAAACACCACAACTTTATTTCTAACGGGTTCTGTTTTGAGGTGCAAAAGACTTTATCTTTATTTACAAAAGAAGACTCCGTTCTCCGTAGACGGAGATGAATTTTGTTGCTAAATTATTTTTATATAACTTAATATTATAGGATCTATTATGGCATAATATATATTAGAGATTATAAAAAAAGGTGGTGAATATTTTGAGAATAGAAACTAATTCTTCTACAAGAATATATAAAGATAAGCTTAGCTTTGAAAATCTCAACAATTTATCGAATATACTGTATGTTGGTAATGAAGCTAAAATTAAAGCTTATTCAATTCTTGTTTACAATCATGAGAAAGGTCTTTCTAAGAGTATTCATTTAACTATTAAAAACATGTTTAATCTTAATACTTATTATACAAATTATGCTACTTGTGAAGCTAAATGGAATAAATCTTCTAATATTGAATTAAACAAAATGTACATAGATGATTTAAAGCAGAACATTAATCATAGAGAGAAATCTGTTAAAGATTTAATTAATAAAATTAAATTTTGGAGTAAGATTCATACTCATATTATCGATATATCTAAGGCTATTAAAAATAGTAAAACCCTCCCCAAATTTAAGTATTATAGACCATATTTTTTTTATATGTGGGATGATAAGATTTTTGTTGAGGCAAATTATAAAAATAAAACAATTATATATAATATGTACGATTTTGAGCATGCTCTTGTCGTAAAAAAAATTTGCAGATTAACTAATAAACTGAATATGATTAAGCGTGGTATAAGTTATCAAAAGCAAAAACTTGCAAGACTTAATACAAGTGCAGTAAAATCATGTTTTGGTACTAAGAAACTATTCAAAGCTCAGCATACGTTATATAATGAGCATTTTGAATGGAAAGAAGACTTTTATAAAGCTAGACATAAAACTATAGAACTTCAAGGACTTAACACAGTTACACAAGGAAATGCTTGTGTTAAATACAACTACGAAACGAATTTACTAAGTATCCAACTGCCCTATGAAAATAAAATAGGTGCATATCATAGTTCACAATGGTTTGAAGTAGAAAATGTTGATTTTCCTTACCATAAAGACTTATTAATAGAAGCTCTAAACACTAAAAATTCCCCTGTTTCTTGGAGAATTGAAGACAAAGGAGATTATTTTTTGTTTAAGCCATCTTATAAACTACTTAAAGACGAGAATCAAATTAATTATTTTATGGCAAATGGAGTTGTAGGCTATGATATAAACTACGACCATATTGCATGGAGTGAAACTGATTGCATCGGAAACCTATTAGACTTTGGCACTATACATTTTAATATAGCAAATAAAACTTCAGGGCAGATTTCAAAAATTTTAGAAAAGAGTGCCTTAGGGCTTGTTCAAATAGCCAGGGATAAAAATAAACCACTTGCTGGTGAGGATATTAAAAACATCAGTAAATCCAAACTAACTTATGGGAATACTAAACGAAATATGAAAATCAGTATGTTTGCTCATAAAAAAATCATTGAAGCAATCAGTTCCAGGGCTTTTAAAGAAAATTTAGCCGTATTTTATGTAAATCCAGCATACACTAGCCAAATGGGTAAAATAAAGTATATGAAAGCTAAAGGAATATCTATTCATGTATCCGCTGCATACTGTATAGCTCGTAGATCTCTTGGGTATAAAGAGAAAATACCTTTGATATATAGAACATTTACAAACAATTGGAAGGTACTGTCCAAAGAAATTAAAACGCTTAAAGTTCATTACCTCTATAAATTTTCAAGCACCTTCGGATACTCGAATTTAAAAGCTTTTGTAAAAGATATTATAGTAAGCAACTATGCTGTCTTCAAAGAAAAGCCTATTGTAAAGTTTAGTTTTAATTAAATTATTTAGATAAATTACTTCAATATAAAAATAAAAAATGGCTTTATAGCTTATACTTACCCTAAAATCTAAGGTTGCTACGCAGTGAAGGCACTTACGTGATGGGGGTGCATTAATTATGAGCTATTCATGAAATAATTATAATTGTAGCTTATTATAAAAATTAGCTTGTTTAGAATACTAAACAAGCTCTATGTTACAAGGATATTGTTTCTTACGGTTCTTAGTTCAATGAGAACTGGACCGCTTTTACGGTTTACAATCGCCCACTTCTATAAGTGGTGCGTATGTTGAATGTTAGGTTTTAAGCATATTTTTTAACCTTATAAAATTAGGGATTTTTAATAATATTTTACATTTTTGGAATTTATCGATATAAAAATATGATATAATTTCTATAGGTTTAAGTCGGTTTTATAAAAAATGGTGAAGTAAATTTATTTTTAAAAGGTGGGATTGATTTATATGACGAAAAAAAATCTTATAAAAATTTTTGCTATTGTATTTATAATAGGGTTAATAATACTAATGAATAGTATAAATCTAGGAACATATGCAGTTGATAATAACGGTGTACTTAGTAATTATCAAATTGTGCTGGAACAATCTATTATGAACTATAGATTGTTAGGTGGCATATTATCAATACTAAGTGGAATCGGTGTAATAATAAACATGAGTGCTAAGTCATAATATTCATAAACTACATCACACTTGTATAACAACGGTAGTTGATATGGAGTATAAGAAAATAGCTGTTATATTTTCAGTTGGAAATTATAGCACGGATTAACAATTGTCATATTATGTAGGCTTTAAGTTTGAAGTTCGAGGATACAAATACAAATGTAGATGAAAAGAATAATTGGGATATGTTGAGCTTATATAATAGAACATAATTAATATCTATTAGATATGATAGGTTAATATACTTTCAGAAGAACTGTATTATTTTATTAATGAAAATAAAGAATTGTGGGGGTTAAGTTATGAAAATCGTGGTACTTGCAGGCGGATTAAGTCCGGAAAGGGACGTTTCATTATCTTCTGGAAGTCAAATTGCTAATGCTCTTAGAGAAGCTGGTCACCATGTGTTGCTATTAGATGTATATGAAGGTTTAAGAACAAACGAAAGCGAATTTGAAAGTTTATTTGAAGATAAGATTACTGGAAAGCCATATTATTATAAGGTTAAAGGTACCGAGCCTGATTTAAATGAAATAAAGAGAAAAAGCAACAATGGGGATTCTCTTATAGGTAAAAATGTATTACCTCTTTGCCTATTTGCTGATGTTGTATTTATAGCTCTACACGGTTCAATGGGGGAAAATGGTCAAATACAGGCAACTTTTGATTCAATGGGAATTAAATATACTGGAACTGGCTATATTGGTAGCCTTCTTGCAATGGATAAGGATTTAACAAAGAAACTGTTACAACAAGTAGGTATTCCTACAGCTAAATGGTTGACTTTTAGTAAAAATCCACTATCAACAGAATATATAGTTAAAACGATTGGTATACCGTGTGTAGTGAAACCTTGTAGTGCTGGTTCAAGTATAGGAGTATCAATTGTTTATAATATTGAGGAGCTTGAAGCGGCAATTGCTACAGCTAATAAAATTGAATCAAGTCTACTTATCGAGAAAATGATAGTAGGTAGAGAGTTTTCTGTAGGTTTATTACAGGGGAAAGCATTACCTGTTATTGAAATAATACCAAAAGAAGGATTTTATGATTATAAGAATAAATATCAAGCGGGATTAACTCAAGATATATGCCCTGCAAATCTTTTAGAATACGATACAACGAGGATTAAGGGTCTAGCATTAAAAATATGTGAAACTTTACGGCTTGGGACATATTCTAGAATTGATTTTATTTTAGACGAGAGAGACGAATTTATATGTCTTGAAGCTAATACTCTTCCAGGTATGACACCTACAAGTCTAATTCCCAAAGAAGCTTTAGCTGATGGTATTTCATATATAGAATTGTGTAATATCATTGTTAATGCTAGAACAAAATAATACCTAGTTATATTATATTGAGCAATGCCGATTTAATACTAGGTGATAGAACATCCTTATAAGGCATCACAACTACTAAACCCAAATAATCCATTAAACACCGTATTATTCATACTGAATTTACGGTGTTTGATGCCATACTTTAAATCTTAAATAACATTAAATTTAGCATATAATACAACATTTAAATTCAATTTATGTGGTTAAGTTTTTGAGCAACAATTACAAATCTATGCTGTTTGCTTTCAACAAAGCCCTTTTGCTCAACTACTAACTGCAATTGACATAATTGATTAAAACAACTATCAACAGAGAACTTAGGGAATTCCCATTCTATAATTCTCGCATAATAAACCAATGCTCCCACATCCAAAAATCTCTGTTTTGGAAAACATTCATCTGCTTTTAAAATAGTAAAACCTTTACTTCTGATTAAACCCAGATTACTTTTTAAAGTGTGTTCATTGGCGTTAGTTTCATTAAAATCACTTATTAAAAACCTTCTTAGTTCCTTATTATTTAATTCACCAACTTGCTGAGTAATAAACAACCCATTCGGTTTTAACAATCGATAAACTTCGTTCATATCAAAAGACGCTTATCTGTTTATTATGACGTCAAATATGTCATTTTCAAATGGCAAATAATTATCATTAAAAACTTGTCTAACACCAATTCCAAGTGGCATTAGTGTCTTTTTACACAATTCAAAGTTAGGTTGATACGCCTCTGTAGCAAATGTATTATTGTAAGGGTGCTTTAGCGTCAATAAATGTTCCCCGCCCCCAGTTCCCATATCCAATAAAATTGAATTGGCACTTAAATATTGGTGAACCATCTTATCATAATTCCAAGGTAAGGGTTCTTCTGATTTTCTTTCAGCGATATATGAAAAATCCCACCCTTCAAATATCTTTTTTTCTTCCGACAACCAGTACTCTTTTAACTTCATATATTCCATAACATAAACCCCTTTTCATAATTAATTTTGATGAAAAGCAGTGCAGTTATCTGATGCCAAATTTAACTATCTCGGTACAATCTGCTATCAGCTTATGTTAACTGCACCAAGTATTTAATTAGCTTTATTCTTTTCATAGGAGTCACCGCCTTACATAATAGTATTAAAATTTTTAATCATCAAATGACTGTGCTTCGTTTTGCAATGCCTTAATCTTTCTTATAAACTCTGAAACGTTTATATCGTATTCCATAGGGTATTTATAACCAAGCATATTACTAAGTTCCATTCCAATTGTTCTTATTAACTCCTCTGCTTTAAAAAGTTTTATCCAAATATCATAATAATCAATCCCCGAGTATATAGATATAAATTCATCATATAAATCTTTTTTCATAAAACGATTAAACCATTTCCCACATTTACCAACATTAACTTGCCAATCATATTGTGAGCCTATATGCCATGATAAAAGTTTTCTTATTCCATCCATAAAAATTACATCATACATATATTTTACATAAGGTAGTTCATCTCGCCAAATTCCTTTTGCAACATAAGTCTGTATCCACCATAAATTATTTATTAATGAATCCCACTCTTTTTCAGTTGGTTTTCTTACAAAATATCTACTATCGTTGGGTTCGGGTATTTTATCTGTAAGATTATCCTTATCAAGTAGTATTTTACTAAGTGAATCTTCTCCTACCACTACTCTTATTTTTTCTATAGCCTTAAAACAGAGGTCAATTCTTAAACCGTCCTTAAATTGCATAAGAAATATATATGAACCATCATCAAAATTATTTTGTTGTAATATTACAAGATTACCAAACTGCTTTATCCAACTTTGGTTTGTCTTATAGCTTATATCTTCAGTCCCCTTAATAAAGAACACTACATCATAATCCTGCATTATGTCTTTAGGAACATTTATATTTAAACGTGACCCATTTAATATAACCGCTCTAACTTTCTCCTCATTACTGGCAAATTCGAGAATTTGTTTCAATACTTCCTCTTCACTTCTCACCTATAATACCTCCATGAAATTCAATATAATAATATTCTTTAGCTACTTCCTATATGATTCTGCTTTGGGTATTCTCCTTGTTTTTTTTAATAAAACATGGTTGTAAAAAGATATATTTATATAATCCTCTATATCAGAAACCATCATTTCAACCTCAAACATCTTTTCTTGCCAAATTGGGTCATATCTAATCTCATTATTTGGGTGCAAAGCAAAAAACGTTCTAATTCCAAGCACCTTTTCAATATTAATATCTAATTCACCTATCCACCCCGTAATATCATTGATATTATAATAATTTACCTGACCAAAATTAGCTACATTACTTACTCCACCATTAAGCAACCTGATTGCCTCGTCCATATTATTTTCGAAAATGACCTTGGACATGATTCTTCCAGCATGATTGTGTTTTACCATAGAAATTATTCCATTGGGTCTAAGAACTCGATAAAATTCTCTAAATATTTCTTTTGGATCTTCCGCATACTCCAAAACATTATGACATACTACTAAATCAAACGAACTATCTTCTTGTTGTTTTAATTGCTCTATATCCCCAATCATCTGCTTATAATTATTTTTACATATTCTCATTTCTACCATGTCGGCATTTGGTTCTATTGCAACCACCTCATTGTTCTTTGCTAAATGATTTGCTGTAATTCCTAATCCACTTCCGAAATCAAGGATTTTAGAATTAGTTATTTGAGATAGTTGTTCCCAGACTACTCTATAAAACATTACGCCCCAGGGTTTCTTTACGTTTTCTAAATATGATTTAAAAACATTATTCATTATATTCCTCCACTATATATTAAAAATTCAGATATGCTGAATCTACTATATTCTCCGTAAATATTATATTATTTAAACTTAAAAGACATTTTTCCATTAACATCTTTAAACCCATATTTCTCGTACAATTTTCTACCAGATTCGGTAGCATTCAAACTAACCTTACCATACCCCATATTTTTTACATACTCCATTATATCGTTCAAAAGACTCATACCATACCCTTTGTTCCTGTACTGCAAAGTTGTGTACATGTCCGTAAGCAATGCCATTTTTCCATCTAAATTATATAATGAAGGAGTAATATTATATAAACAAATCATACTTATAGCAACAACGTCTCCGTCTATCACTGCTAAAAATGCTATAGTTTTCCTGTTTTGTAAGCTGCCATAGTAGAATTTTTTTAATACTTCTGAGTATTTATTCCAATCATAATTTTCAATATTTTTGTTTGCTTCCTTAAGTAATAGAATTCTTAATTTTACGAGACTATCTATATCATCAATTGTCGCCATTCTTATCAATACCACTTACCCCTCCCTAATTATTTTACTATTTTACATGTCAAATATTATATCGTACTATCTATATTCAGAGCTCTCATTCTCTTCAAGTTTATAGCATTTTTGAAATTTCATTTAAAATAATTCACTTTATAATTTTATAGCTTTTATAATAAATGACATTGGTATAATCTTAGCCTTAAAAGCTGAATAATATTTTTCTGAAAAATCAGCAGCATTATTAATTGTTTCTGTGTCCGTATTCTCAATTAATCTTTCAACCTTCATACCTGCGTTTGAAAGTGCATTTATGTATGTTGATAACTTCCAATTATAAAGCGACATCGGTTGTCCACCTTTTTTCATATTTATTAATTCTTCCTCCATATACGAGCGATTAAAAAAAATCTTGTCATCCTTTGCTTCCAAACACTGCATAAGTGGATTATCCCAACTAAAAACAAATATCCCGCCTGGTTTAAGATAATTAGATATCATATTTATTGTCTTTTCCAAATCAATAGTCCAACCTAAAGCATATATTGAGTAAACAATATCAAAATAATTTAATGGTATCCCAGGATTATTTTCCATTGGTGAAACAAAAAGCTTTTGTGAGTAACCGCTTTTATTAAGAACATCTTTAGCACTTTTTATCTGTGTTGATGAAATATCAATTCCCCACAATTCGGATGCACCCTTTTCACCCATATAACACAGCGAATGACCACTACCGCACCCTATATCTAATACATATTTACCTGAAACATCTTCAAATAAATTTAATTCATCCTCTTTAGGAGTAAATGGGCCATAAGTAGGAAGCGCTGTTACTCCAAACCAATCATCAGCTATGATATCCCAACTCTTACCGTTTTGGTCTAATATTTTTTCATTGTTCATGACATATCCCTCCGATTTTGATTTAATTGTTTCATGCATTTCTGACTAATTGTTATTACCATACTACTATCATATTTTAGCTTAAAATAGATATTAATGAATAATATAACCGATTACATTCTCATTAATTTCTTCCATTTAAAATTTCTATAATATACTGTTTTGATTGTCTTCTATTTCTAAATACTATTACTTGTTTATTATCCTTTTCAAGTTTATCAATATTTATTTGACCTGGTTTATTAGAGAAATTCCAAATATACTTCATAAATTCAAAATCAAACTTTTCAGGGCAACCCTCTGGCATATCAGGTCTTATTTTACCTAAATTTGTTATAACTCGTTTAAAGTAACTCAATAAGCAAACAACTCTACTTAATTTAAAATATATTATTGTATCGGCCTTTTCAAGTCGAATATCTATAGTACCCCCATAGTTACCATCTATTATCCATTCATCTCCTGCTATTAACTTCTTTTGCTTTCTCACCCATTCAGTCCTCGGAGTTTCAATCCATCCATTATTCCAAAACTCTTTATCAAGATGAATAAGAGGGATACCCGTGATTTTTGACAACTTCATCGAAAATGTACTTTTGCCACTACCTGGTGAACCTATAACCATTATTTTTTTTGCCATGCTACTCATTTACATCACCCCTTCATTCTAAACATATCAAAATATCACTTACTAAAAATTATTATCAAATAATAATTTTGCCATTTTTTATCTCCTTTATTTTCTACAAAATATTGAATTCATCTTCTTCTCAAACAACACTATCCTTCAATACAATAAGTTAGTTTATCATATTCCACTTCAATTCCCTGCTTTATAGATTTATAGTTCTTTTCCTCTTTAATTTTAGTCATACCACACTTTTCCATAACTCTGTAGGATGCTCGATTTTTATTAGTACATGTCGACATAATCTTAGTAATGTTTAATTTATGAAATGCATATTTAATGATTTCTCTAACCGCTTCTGTCATATAACCATTGTTCCAATATACCTTATTAGAAATCCAACCGATTTCTGAGAATTCTTCTTTTGTTTCTAACGAAATGTTACCAACAACTTTGTTGTTTTCCTTCAATTGAATTGCAAATTCATACCAAGTAACTGTATTAGAATTCATACAAGTAGTACATTCATCAATAAACTTTCTGATATTATTTTTGGATTTAGGCCAATATATCATATATTTACCTGTATCCTCATCACATCCGTATTCACTTATATCATAGCAATCCTGTTCCGCAATTGGCCGAATTATTAACCTATCAGTTATTAATATATCCACAATAATACACCTTCTTTAATACTTTATCATTAGCAAATAAACTATGCAAAATCCTATCTCTGTACGAAATCTTTTAACTATTATACCATTTATTGCAATTATTCTCTATATTTACATATAACTTATATTTAACTCTGCTTTTTTCTTGATTTCTAAATAATCATTAATAATATTTCTTTTCTCTCCTAATCAGCTACTTATTTTTTTGTCTTATCATCGCAAAAAAAGACCCTACCGATAGCCTTTTAAATTTTGCTATAGGTAAAACCTTATATATATTAATTCATAATATTAGTTATCCAAATACTGATACACATCCATTGGTATTCTATCAATGACTTTTCTCTCAATGATATAATTTATAAAATTACCGTCTCTCCTTTTACGAAGTACCCCCGCTTTATACATGATTTTAAGGTGCTTGGATACTCCAGCTTCAGTGATGCCTACTTCTTTAGCTATTGCTTGAGTGGAATTGATTTTTTTATAAATACAACTTAAAATCTTTATTCCTGTTTCATAACATACTGATGCTTCTTTTTTAAGTTTCCTCACAATAATAATTTACTATCCTTCCCTTAAGGGAATCTCCAACCAAGGCGAACGGCAACATTTTGTTATATGCTGTTATGTCACCGCTAGTTTTTAATTATAGGATTTCCCAGACCTCAATCATTTTATATTAAGGCATTACTCAATAAATTAATACCTTAGAGCATAGCTAACATATCTTGAAGTCCATGAACAAATGAAGGTAATAAAATGTTACTATTACGAGTGTATATAAATATAAACCATAATGCACCGATTACCCCCCCAAGAATGTTAATGTTTGAAGCATTTCCTAGTATGAAAGTTTCAAATATAGTCTTGTTATTGAAAACAATATCAATTGGTAAATGCATCACTCCAAAGAATACACCACTTAAAATAGTTCCCCATATTTTTCCAAACCCGACAACGAGCCTTGGCCATAAAAAGCCCCTAAAGATTAATTCTTCATAGAAACCAATAAGAACAATGTAAAAAACTGAATCACATATAAGTTTTTTACTAAAGCCTTTATTACTTATGTAATAAATCCAAAACATAGAAATAAGAGAAATGCCAATGTATATAGCAGACTTAAATCCTTGTCTTCTTAACCCGATCGTATTTATTTTTTGTTTTCTAAATTTCAAAACAACTATTACAGATATAAATCCAGGTATATCCATTAGTAATGCAAATATTAATTTGTAAATAGAATTTGTTGTATCGTTTCTTATTATCGAAAATAATGGAGATATTTTAACTAAATATAGATTTAAAAACATAACTATGAATATAAATAAAAAAAACATTACAGCAATTATTCCATCTTTCTGCTCTATATCCGAAAAAATCTCATTAGGAAACATAGTTTTACTCAGTACTTTCAAGGCTAATCCCCCTTCAAGAATTAATAACTATTTTTTAATACTTTTTAGGAATGGCATATAACTATAGTATTCTCGACAGTTATATCGGAAATATTTATTTTAGCAGTAGTTAACCATAACATACCAAGGTTGCGCACTTCATGAAAAATATGGACTAATTTTAAATATAAAAACTTATCGTTCTTAATACAATTTAGGCAAATGTCCCATTTGAACCATTGCATTTATATATGTTACGAAACGTTGATTGTTTTTTTTATATCATGCTCACTTATATCAATAAAAATTATTATTTTATACATGAGACTACATCCAGCACAGGTAAAATAATATTCTTTAGTAGTTTCTTCAAAGAAGAAACTACTATCATTAATTTTTGCTCTCTTAACAATTTGATCTGTATATTTCATCAATTCTGGATAAGCCTCATATCATCATCATTTAAGGTTATAGACATAGCATTGCACTGCTGTAAAAAGTACCGCTCTATTTCCTTAAATGTATGCAGATGGGTACATACAGTTACTAATTTAGCATATTCTTGCAGCAACCACTTAAGTTTTTCGTCTCCTTGAGTATCTGATAATTTACTACCTTGCTATAAGAACTAATAATACCACAATCTTTATCTCTGTTAAGAGACATTAATATTCCCCCATTCCTCTAAAAGTTATATCAGTAAATTTTATTACTGTTTATTTTGTTTTTTACTTGGTCTTGGATTATTAACTTCAGCTTGTGCAACTGCTATCCTGAAAGACCACCCACTATATTTTACTATTATGGAACACTTCTTATAAGCATCAATATTAAAATTAGTTATATATTATTATGTCAAAAATCCACTAAAATGTAAAGCAGTTCCTTTAATAAATATCAGATTCCAACAAGTCTTGTGGATATGTATCTGGTGGCAATAGTACCATATCAATCATACCATTCCCCATAACTCTTGATTAATGGATTAACAATATTATCTGTTGACTGATATTTTAGTCTTATACAGTTTGCGATAAAAGTTCCTTGCTTAAAATTCATATAATTATATATCGGTTTTTCTTTATCATTATAAAAGATATGTCTATTCAAAAATGTTAGTGCACCCTAATATTTAATCCAGAATAAAAAAAGAAGGTAATTATTTACCCTCTTCATACTGATTAATTAATTTATAAAATGTAGTTTTCTTTTCCGACGAACTTGAGTAGCCGTCGGAAAAATTCATAATCTGATTATGTTTTAAACATCTAAACCCTTGAACTTATTGACTTACCTTAACTATATCAACAATAGTTTCTATATGAGGTGTGTGAGGGAACATATCCATCAATATTACCTTATTCACCTTATATCCATTATTGATCATTTCTTTTAAATCAACAACTAAACTTTTAGGATTACAAGAAACATAAACTATGTGCGGTGCATCAAATTTTATTACATAATCTAATGCTGTAGGGTGAACACCCGCTCTTGGAGGATCTAAGATAATGCTATCAGGTTTATCTTGTACATCTTTTATAACCTTAGCTACATCACCTGCTATAAACTCACAATTATCTAATCCATTAATTCTTGCATTTTCATTAGCAGCAGCAACTGCTTCTTCTATTAATTCAATTCCTAAAACTTTTTTAGCTTTGGCTGCAACAATTTGACCTATAGTTCCCGTTCCACAATATAAATCAAACACAACTTTTGATTCTGAATCACCTAAAAAGTCTCTAACTATACTATAAAGCTTTTCTGCACCTTTTGAATTAGTTTGAAAAAAAGCAAAAGGATTGATTTTAAACTTAAGATCTAATATGTTTTCCATAATGTAATCTCTTCCGTATAATGTTTCAGTTTTATCAGCTTGAACTATGTCTGATAATGAGTCATTATATGTATGCATTATTCCGGTAATAACTCCATCACATTTTAATTCCTTAAGCTTACTCGTAATTTCACTAAGATCTAAATCTATCTGAGATGTAGTTACTAAATTAACCAATATCTCACCAGTATTTTTAGCCTTTCGAATAACTAAGTTTCTTAAATAACCCTTACGCTCCATTACATTATAGTGTGGCAATTTTAGTTCTATAAAATAGTTTAATACTAATTTTAATATTTCTCTAAAATCTACATCAACTATTTTGCAATCATCAACAGTAACTATGCTAAAACTTCTTCCTTTTGTATGCATACCTAAAGTTAATTCTTCGTTTTTTCTAAAATCTCCAAAAGTGAATTCCATTTTATTTCTATACTCGAATTGTTCAGGACTCTGCTGTATACCCAAAAATTCATAATCTTTTATTTCTGCATCTTCAAATAATTTTAGAACTTGTTGTTTTTTAAATTCTAATTGCTTTTCATAGGAAAGGAATTGATGGCTACATCCTCCACAAAATTCAGTGATTTTGCAAAGAGGTTCAACTTTATAGTCTACATCTTCAAGTATTTTTACAAGTTTTGCTTCTACCCCTACTGGCTTCTTTCTTGATACTTTAGCAATTACCTTTTGACCTGGCAATGTGTTTTTAATCAGTACCTTTTCACCCTCATAGTATGCAATTCCCTGTGCTGGAAATTCTAATTTTTCTATATTAAATTCATATTCTTTTCTTTTTTGCATATTTTTTTCACAAACTCCTATCGTTTAGTAATAAATAGTCCTGATGCTTTCTTACCAAGTGTAGCAGACATTTTTCCACTTTCCATAATACTCATGTATAATACCATAACAACCATAAAAATCACAAATATCATTCCAAATTTTTGAGTTAATGCAAATCCTGATATTCTAAGCACAGCATCTGCTAAAAATACTACTACTGTTGATGCCACACCTATAACTATTAAATCTATAAGGCTAGCCATAAAAGTGTTTAAAAAAGTAGGTCTTGATGCATTATTGGAATTGGATTTAACCGATTGACCATCTTTACTATTTACCTTTTTTTCTTCTTGTTCTAACATTTTAATTCCCCCTATTATTATATTATTATTTTTGTTAACTTTTATTTTTTAAATTCCCCATTATAAAATGCTTATAATTTTTTACTCCACCTATACATAATACGTATTTTTGACATATAAATCAATAGTTTATTAAGTATCTTGATGTATTTTCCTATTGTTTTTGGTGTTTAATTAATTTAAACTTCATTAATATGACTCTTTAATTTATACTAATAATCATTTATAATAATAGAAAACCTTATTATCTGTTTTAATTTATTGAAAATTAGGAAGGTGTTACATGATTACTAAAATTATTCTCTTATGTATGGCAGGCTTTTTAGCTTCTTTTGTGGATTCCATTGCTGGAGGTGGTGGTTTAATAAGTGTGCCCGCCTTTATGCTTGCAGGTTTACCTCCTCACATGGTGCTTGGAACCAATAAATTCAGTGCTACTGCTGGTTCTTTTACTAGTTCGCTACAATTTATAAAATCAGGAAAGGCTAACTTCAAGTTATTAAAATATCTTATTCCCTTCACCTTTATAGGCTCAATATTAGGTGTTAAAGCAGTTCTACATATAGACCAAAAGTTTTTAAATACATTAGTATTAATTCTTATCATGTTCATTGGAATTTATACTCTCTTTTCCAAATCTTTGGGATTAGAGGATAAATTCCAAGGCCTCACTAAAAAAAATGTAATAATTGGAGTAATCCTCGCACTTTTTTTGGGTTTTTATGATGGATTTTTTGGCCCCGGAACTGGTTCATTTTTAGTATTCGGATTTATAAGTATCTTTGGTTTTAACTTTGTAACTTCTTCTGCTAATGCAAGAATTTTAAACTTTGTCAGCAATATTACAGCACTTATATTATTTGCCCTAAGCGGTAAAATAAATTATATGATAGGATTACCAGTAGCAGTTTCTATGATTATAGGCGCTAAAATGGGAACAATCGTTGCATTAAATAAAGGCTCAAAACTCATAAAGCCTATTTTTGTAACAATGTCTTTAGCTGTTGCCTTAAAAATGCTTACAGGCATTTTTAAATATCTCTAAATATAATCAACTACCATTTTTATTGAAATTTTCTTATTAATGAATAAAAGTGCGAAGAATAATCGCACTTTTTATTATCTAAATTATTAAGTAAATATTTATTCAGAGTGACTTGCATAAGAAACGAAAAAACTATTAAATTTCATTTAGAAATTCTTCTTTTGCGAATATAAAATTCTCGTGAGCCTGCATAGGAGGTGCAGGCTAGCGAACCTGAGGCAGGACGCCGAATGTGAGCGCTAGAGAATGTTATGTGAGCAAAAGATTAGAATTTCTTAATGAACTTTCTTGTTTTGAGTTCTTTTGCAAGACATGCAGAAGATATTCTCTACTTTTTATTTCTATTTCCCGATATCTTTTCTATAGTACATTCCATCAAACTGAACTTTTTCCATATCAGCATACGCTATTTCCCTTGCTTTTTCTAATGTTCCACCAAATCCTGTTATTCCTAGAACTCTTCCACCATTTGTTTTTAAAAGACCATCATCGTAAGTTGCACCTGCTAAATATAATTTGCCTTCTAATTTTCCAGATTCACTTATTTCATATCCCGTATTGTATTTTCCAGGATAACCTTTTGATGCAGCAATTAAGCAGCAAGAATATCCCTTTTCCCACAACAAATCAAAGTTTTCAAGGTCCCCATCTATCGCACTAATTACAAGTTCCGTAAAATCACTCTTCATTAGTGGAAGCACAGCTTGCGTTTCAGGATCTCCAAATCTCACATTATATTCCAGCGAATATACACCTTTTTTAGTTATCATAATACCGAAAAATATTATGCCCCTATAATCCATTTTTTCCTCTTGAATTCCTTTAAGAGTAGGCAACAATATATTTTTGTAAAATTCATCTAATACTTCTTTAGTACAGTATGGATTCGGTGCTATAGCTCCCATTCCTCCTGTATTAGGTCCAATTCCTCCGTCAAATATTTGTTTATGATCTTTTGAAGATACAAATGGGAGTATAACTTTCCCGTCTGTTATAGAGAGTATAGATGCCTCAACACCTTCTAAAAATTCTTCTATTACAATTTTCTTCCCACTGCCTTTAAATATATCCACTACCATAAAGTCATTTATACTACTTTTAGCCGCGAAAAAATCATTGCAGATAACTACCCCTTTTCCTGCTGCTAATCCATCTGCCTTAATTACTATTGGATATTCACAATTTTTAAGATAATCTATAGCTTTGTTCTCATCTTCAAATACTTCATATGCGGCTGTTTTTATACCATATTTTTTCATAAATTCTTTAGAATAAGATTTACTTCCCTCTAGTCTTGCCGCTTTTTCGCAGGGTCCTAATATTTTAAGTCCCTTTTCATTAAACTTATCTACTATTCCTTGTACAAGCCATTCCTCTGATCCAACTATTGTAATATCTATCTTGTTTTCAATAGCAAATGATAAAAGCTCATCTATTTGTGTAATATTAATATTCTCGCACTTATTTTCTCTATATGTACCACCATTACCAGGCGCACAATAAACCACCTGAACATTAGAATTTTCTGCAACCTTCGATGCTAAAGCATGCTCGCGTCCACCAGAACCAATAATTAATGCCTTCATTATTCCATCCCCTTTATCTATATAAACTAAAATTGATGGAATAACTAGGTTATCCCATCATGAAGTTATGATTAATGCTTGAAATGTCTAATTCCCGTAAATACCATAGCAATTTCATTTTTATCACACATCTCTATTGATTGTACATCTTTAATTGAACCACCTGGTTGAATTATAGCTTTTATATTATATTTTGCGGCAAGTTCTACAACGTCTCCGAATGGGAAGAATGCATCTGATGCCATAACCGTTGCATCTACTCCTCTTTCTAAAGCGTGCTCTGCTGCCCATATTCTATTAACTTGGCCTACTCCGATTCCTTTAGTTACACCATCTTTAACTACTACAATGGCATTAGATTTAACATATTTAACTACCTTCATAGCAAATATTAGATCTTTCACTTCCGCCTCAGTTGGGCTCTTTTTAGTAACTACTTTTATTTCCTCTGCTAATTTATCATCTGAACTTTGTACTAGTATTCCGCCATCAACAGTAACCATATTAATAGTGCCTTCTGATTTGTTTAAACACTTTACAACTCTTAAATTTTTCTTACCTTTTAACACTTCTAACGCATCTTCATCAAACTCTGGTGCAATAATTACCTCTAAGAATATCTTTTTAAGCTCTACTGCAGTCTCTTTATCAACTTTTCTATTAAAAGCAACAATACCTCCAAAAATAGACATTGGATCACATTCATATGCCTTTTTATAAGTGTCAAGTGTACTACTACCTATTGCTACCCCACATGGTGTATTATGCTTTAGAGCGCAACAAGCAATTTCATCGAAATCACATACTACCTTCCATGCAATATCCATGTCCTTTATATTATTATAAGATAACTCCTTACCATTTAACTGCTCAAAATTTTTCATTGCTCCATTTCCAGTTGTTTTAACGTAATAAGCTGCACTTTGATGAGGATTTTCTCCATATCTTAGATCTATTTGTTTTTTGTATGATACAGAAAGATAGTCTGGGTAAGTCTGCTCTCCTAGTAAAAAATTACTTATAGCTGCATCATAAGCTGATATTAAATTAAACACTTTACCTGCTAAGTGTTTTCTAGTATCAAAATCTACTTCTTCTTTAGCATCCATTTTTTTTATTATATTTTCATAATCAGAAACATCACTTAATACAATAACATCTTTAAAGTTTTTAGCTGCGGCTCTTAGCATAGTTGGTCCACCAATATCAATGAACTCAACTTTCTCCTCGAAACTTATATCTTCACAAACTTTATCAAAGAAAGGGTAAAGATTAACTACTACCATATCAATAGGTTTTATTCCTTTAGCTTTAATAGTTGCCATATGCTCTTTATTATCACGAATAGCAAGTATTCCACTATGAATAACTGGATGTAATGTTTTAACTCTTCCATCTAATATTTCTTCGAATCCTGTAACATCAGAAATCTCCACAACTTTTATACCATTTTCTTTTAAATACTTAAATGTTCCACCTGTGGATATAATCTCTACACCGTTGTTTTGAAGTGATGTTGCAAGTCCCAAAATATTTTCTTTATCAAACACACTTATAAGTGCTGTTTTAATCATTAAAATTCCACCTTTCATATAACTAGTACTTTTCTTCCCTCAATCCTTATTTTCCCCTCACTTATATATTTAATAGCTTCGGGTAATGCCTTATGTTCCTGTTCTAAGATCCTTAATTGCAGGTCTTTCGCTGTATCCGCGCTAAAAACATCTACAACTTTTTGAATTATTATTGGACCAGAATCTGTACCCTCATCTACAAAGTGGACAGTACAACCAGAAACTTTAACTCCATATTCTATAGCCTTCTCATGTACTTTTAATCCATACATACCCCCACCACAAAATGATGGGATAAGAGCTGGATGTATATTTATAATTTTGCCCTTAAATGCTGAGAGAAGTTCCCCTTGAAGTATAGATAAAAAACCAGCAAGTACTATTAAATCTACTTTTCCATCTAGAATTTTTAATATTTCAGCTGACATACTTTTCCCATACTGCTTTCTGTCTAATATGTATGTTTTTATATTTTTAGCTTTTGCCCTATCTATGCCATATGCATCTTTTTTATCACTAATTACGACCTCTATAGAACAGTTTAAGTACCCACTTTCTATATTATCTATAATAGATTGAAGGTTGCTTCCGCCACCTGATACTAATACGGCTATTTTAAGCAAACTCCTGCACCTCCAGCCTCAACATGACCAATTTTATATGCTTTGTCTCCTAAATCATTAATAGTCTTTATGATTTTTACAACATCCTTATCTTCAACGCATAATACATATCCTATTCCCATATTATATGTGTTAAACATATGCTCCTCTGTTACTCCAAGAGACATTAGATGTTTACAGATATCTGGAGTATTAAAGCTGTTTTTATCAACTACTGCTGTAAACGCTCCATTAAACATTCTTGGTATATTTTCATAAAAACCGCCACCAGTTATATGTGCCATACCTTTTATATCAAATTTATCTAAAAGACTCAGTACAGTTTTTACATATATTTTTGTTGGAGTTAAAAGAGTCTTTCCAATCTTATCTCCATTAAAATCTTCATCTAAATTCGGTATTAACTTTCTAACTAATGAATATCCATTACTATGAAGACCTGAGGACTCAATTCCTATAAGTGAATATCCATCTTTAATAGCAGAACCATCAATAATTTTATGTTTATCAACTATTCCTACAGTAAATCCTGCCATATCATATTCACCATCTCTATAGAACCCTGGCATTTCAGCAGTTTCACCGCCTATTAGTGCACAATTAGATTGAATACATCCATCTGACACCCCTTTTACAAGTTGAGCCGATACTTTAGAATCTAATTTACCACAAGCAATATAATCTAAAAAGAAAAGAGGTTTTGCACCATGACAAAGGACATCATTAACACACATAGCAACGCAGTCAATACCTACAGTATCATATTTTTTCATTCTAAATGCTATATCAAGTTTTGTTCCAACTCCATCAGTACCAGAAACTAAAATAGGATTTTTATAACCCTCTCCTATTTCGAACATACCAGCAAAACTTCCTAAATGATTTAAAACACCCTTTGTAAATGTTGCTGCTGCATATTCTTGTATTAATTTTACTGATTTGTATCCCTCTTCAATATTAACACCTGCATCTTTATAAGTTATCATAAATATCCCCTACTTTCCTAATTTTTCTTTCTCAGTTTCGTATGGAGCTGATACTGGATATGTACCATTAAAACACCCTAAGCAAAATTCATTATGACCAAGTGTTTTAAGAAGTCCATCTATACTTAAATATCCAAGGCTATCTGCACCTATCTCTTGCCTTATTTCTTCAACGCTAATACTCGAACCTATTAAATCTTTCCTATATGGCGTATCTATTCCAAAATAACATGGATATTTTACTACTGGTGAACAAACCCTAAAATGAACTTCTGTTGCCCCAGCTTTCCTTAAAATGTCAACCAATCTTTTACTTGTAGTTCCACGAACTATTGAATCATCTATTAAAATAACTCTTTTACCTTCTACATTTATTTTTAATGCATTTAATTTTACAGAAACTGCTCTTTCACGAATTTCTTGAGTTGGGCTTATAAAAGTTCTACCCACATATCTGTTTTTTACAAGACCTATTCCAAAAGGTATTCCAGACATTTTAGAATAACCTATTGCTGATGCAAGTCCTGAATCTGGAACTCCTATAACCATATCTGCATCCACTGGAGACTCTTTAAATAACTGTTCTCCAGCTGCCACTCTTGAAGTGTACACATTTATTCCATCAATTGTGCTATCTGGTCTTGCGAAATATATATACTCAAAGGAACAAGTTGCATTTTTAGTTTTTTCTGCAAAATTAATAGATGTAAGGCCGGCTTCATCTATAATTACTATTTCACCAGGTTTTACATCTCTTAAGAACTCTGCACCAACTGCATCAAGTGCACAACTTTCTGAAGCTATAACATAACTATTTTCTATTTTACCAATGCAAAGAGGTCTAATACCATTTTGATCGCGAACACCTATTAACTTATCTTTTGTAAGCATTACTATTCCATAAGAACCTTTAACAGCTTGTATTGCATCAACTACTGCCTTTTCCATGCCTTTTTTGGCACCTCTAGCAATTAAGTTAAGTATTACTTCTGAATCTATTGATGTTTGGAACATGTAGCCGCAATCCTCAAGTAACTCGCGGATTACCTCTGCATTTACTAAATTACCATTGTGAGCTATTGCTATGTCACCTAGTTTCGATTTACTTAAAAGTGGTTGTGCATTTTTCACTTCGCTAGATCCTGTAGTTGAATATCTAACATGTCCAATAGCAGCTATACCTTTCATTTCACTAATCTTTTTCTTATCAAAAACATCGCTTACAAGTCCCATAGCCTTTTCACAAGTAAGGGAAACTCCATCAGAATATACTATTCCGGCACTTTCTTCTCCCCTATGCTGAAGAGCATAAAGCCCATAATAAGTTAACGATGCAACATCTAAGTTTTTATCCGCCGCAAGAATTCCAAAAACACCACATTCATCCTTAAACTTATCTTGATCATTAATAATGACCTCATTTGATTCTATAAATTCACTCAAAGAAATTCCTCCTTATATGTTCATTGTATTGTTCATTGCTATTGTTCTTTGTAGGCTATTTTCTATATCTTCATTACAATTAATTTTTATTTAGTAATTCTACTTAATATTTCTTCATATGCCTCTGTAACATTTCCTAAATCTCTTCTAAATCTATCTTTATCTAGTTTTTCTCCAGTTTCAACATCCCAAAATCTACAAGTATCTGGTGATATCTCATCTGCCAAAATTACTTCATCATTAAATCTTCCAAATTCTAATTTAAAATCTATTAAATTAATACCTTTTTTAAGGAAAAGTTCTCTTAAAATATCATTTATTTTAAAAGCCATTGTATATATTTCTCCTAATTCTTCAAAAGTAGTAAGTTCCATAGCTACTGCATGATAATCATTTATAAGAGGATCACCTAAATCATCATTTTTATAGCTTAATTCAATTACAGGTATTTTAAGCTTGCTTCCCTCTACTATTCCATATCTTTTTGCCATACTCCCAGCTGCAACATTTCTTATAATTACTTCTAGAGGTACTATTTCAACTTTTTTACATAACTGTTCTCTATCATTTATTTTCTTAATAAAATGAGTTTTTATACCTTTTTTCTCTAATAACTCATATAGCATAGTAGTTATACTATTATTTAAGATTCCTTTTTTCTCAATTTGACCCTTTTTAGCTCCGTTTCCAGCCGTTGCATCATCCTTGAAATATACTCTTATCTCATCTTTATTATCTGTACTAAACATTTTTTTAGCTTTTCCCTCATACAATAAAACTGAATCTCCCATTTATAACACTCCTCATATATTTTATTTTTTAACCTATATATTTAATCCTTAAAATTCGATTTGCTCTTCATTCTCTGATATAAATTTTTCTTTCATTTCTTTTCTATATGTAATTAGTTTATCTTTAAGAAGCGAATACTTAAGAGATAAAATTTGTACTGAAAGCATCCCAGCATTATAACTGTTATTGAGACCCACTGTAGCTACAGGAATAGCTTTTGGCATTTGCACAATTGAAAGTAATGAATCTATACCTTCAAGAGCTGCTTTAATTGGCACCCCTATTACTGGTAATATAGTCTGAGAAGCGATTACTCCTGGAAGATGTGCTGCAAGACCTGCTCCTGCGATAATGCATTCTACCCCTCTGTTTTCCATTTCCTTTATTACCTGAGTTAATTTTTCTGGTACTCTGTGCGCTGAGAGGATGTGTACTTCATACTCCACTCCAAATTCCTTAAGCGCCATTGCAGCATTCTTCATTATATCTTTATCTGATTTGCTTCCAAATATAATTCCTACTCTCATATATTTGCCTCCTTATTTACATAAAGTATTTATCTTTTATAATTGCAATAAAAAAAGACTACACCACAAAATAATGTTTTTATGGTGTAATCTTGAATTAAGGGCATAATACACACCCTTATAATTTCAATTCAAGATTCACCAATAGTGAGAAGTTAACGGCCTCTCGTAGAAACTTCTAAGCCATATTCCTAGAAATATATCGATGAACTGATTATTCGTTTTTTCCTAATTTATGTTTTAATATTAACATCTATTTCCCATTAAGTCAATTCATTAATTATGTTTTTTATATTATTGTTCGTATTTATACCGATATATGCACAAATAAATGTATTGTTTTAATTTATCGTTCGTATTTTATTTGAAATAATTTACTCCAGCATCAAATATTTTTTGATCTTTATTTCCGATAACATTAACTAAAGTATTAACACCAACTCTTTCAGAATGTCCCATTTTACCCAAAATTCTTCCATCTAGACTTGTAATTCCTTCAATTGCATATCTTGATCCGTTAGGATTAAAGTTTATATCGTTACTTGCAGCTCCATCAAAGTCTACATATTGAGTAGCTACTTGCCCATTTGCAAATAATTTTTTAATCACATCATCATTTGCTACAAATCTACCTTCGCCATGTGATACTGGAATAGAATGTACATCTCCAACTTTTACATTACTAAGCCAAGGAGACAAAGTTGAAATTATTTTAGTTTGCACAACGCAAGATACATGTCTTCCAATTTCATTGTATGTTAATGTTGGGCTATCCTTTGTTATATCAGTTATTTTTCCATAAGGGAGAAGTCCAAGTTTTATTAACGCCTGGAATCCGTTGCATATTCCCAGCATCAAACCATCCCTTTTCTCTAATAATTCACTAATGCTTTCACTTATTATAGGATTTCTAAAGAATGTAGCTATAAATTTACCAGAACCATCTGGCTCATCACCAGCACTAAATCCACCTGGAAGCATAACAATTTGAGAATTTTTTATCTTTTGTGCTATAGCTTTTATAGATTCCTCAATATGTTTTGCTGATAGATTATTTATAACTACAATTTCTACTTCAGCGCCAGCTTTCTCAAAAGCCCTCATAGAATCATATTCGCAATTAGTTCCTGGGAACACTGGAATTATAACTCTAGGTTTTGCTATTTTAATAATAGGAGTAGCTTTAAGTTTTATATTTTTAACATCTATAAGGTTTTTATTAATTATATTATCTTTTGAAATAGCAACTTCTTTCATGCTACTTACTTTTGCATTATTTACTTTTGTATTAAACACACTTTCTAAAGGCTCTTCCCAATTACTCAAAGCTTCTTCTAAACTAATAGTTTCCCCTAAGACTTTAATAACTGGTTCAACCGTTGTATGCCCAAGCATTTGAATATTTGAACTTTCCTTTGTTAGAACATCAAGAACATCATTTTCTATTTCCATAACTATGCTGCCATAATTTTCTTTGAATATATCCTCTACTTTAATATCATCTGCAAACGTAAATCCTATATTATTACCAAAACTCATTTTTGATATAACCTCTGTAAGTCCACCCATTCCAACTGCGTAACTAGACAAAACTTTACCACTACTAATTAATTTTTTTACTAATTTATAATTTGTACGAAGTTTTTCGAAATCAGGTAATCCATCTTCACCTATAGTTGCATAAATTAAAACAACCTTACTATCTCCTTTTTTAAATTCTGGAGATATAACATTATCTGTATTTACAACATCTACAGCAAAAGATATCAAAGTTGGTGGTACATTCATCTCATTAAAAGTACCTGACATACTATCTTTTCCACCAATCGCAGCTATACTAAATTCCTTTTGAACATGTAGTGCTCCTAAAAGAGCTGAAAATGGTTTACCCCATTTATAAGGTTCTTTTGATAATTTTTGAAAGTATTCCTGAAATGTTAGTTTAATGTTCTCATAATCACCACCACTAGCTACTACCTTTGTTACAGAATCAATTACTGCATAGGCAGCTCCATGGAAAGGACTCCAAGTCGATAATTTAGGATTGTATCCATAAGCCATTATTGTACCTGTGTTAGTATCTCCGTGAAGCACAGGTAATTTTGCAACCATAGATTGAATTGGTGTTTTTTGATATTTTCCACCGAATGGCATAAGCACTGTTCCTGCACCAATAGTACTATCAAATCTATCTGATAATCCTTTTTTACTACAAATATTTAAGTCTGATAATGTAGTATTCCATAAAGCTTTTATTGATTTAGTTTCACCTAAACTTTTTGATATATTCTTTGTAAAGTAGTACTCATCCTCTTTAGGTGATGCTATTTTTATATTTGCGTGTTGCTTAACTCCATTGGTATCAAGGAAACTTCTGCTTACATCAACTATAGTTTTACCCTTCCATACCATTTTAAGTCTATTATCATTTGTTATTAGAGCCACTTCTACAGCCTCAAGATTTTCTTCTTCTGATAGTTTTATAAATAGACTAGCATCTTTTTTTCTAACTACAACAGCCATACGTTCTTGAGATTCCGATATAGCAAGTTCTGTACCATCTAAGCCTTCGTATTTCTTAGTAACTTTATCCAAATTTATTATAAGTGCATCTGCAAGTTCACCGATAGCTACTGATACTCCACCTGCACCAAAATCATTACATCTTTTTATAAGTTTAGTAACCTTAGGATTTCTAAATAACCTTTGAATTTTTCTTTCTGTAGGTGCATTACCCTTTTGAACTTCCGCTCCCGAATCTAGTAGTGAGCTCTCACTATGTTGTTTAGATGATCCTGTAGCTCCCCCACATCCGTCACGCCCTGTTTTACCTCCTAGAAGTATAACTACGTCAGACGCATCTGGTTGCTCTCTAACTACGTTATCATAAGGTGCTGCTCCAATAACTGCCCCTACTTCCATTCTTTTAGCCACAAACCCTTCATCATAAACCTCAGAAACAAGTCCTGTAGCAAGTCCTATTTGATTTCCATATGAGCTAAATCCATGAGCAGCTTCAAGTGTAATTTTTCTTTGAGGTAATTTTCCTTTTATGGTATCTGAGATTTTCGCTCTTGGATCACCACTCCCTGTAACACGCATTGCCTGATACACATAACTTCTTCCAGATAATGGATCTCTTATCGATCCACCAAGACACGTTGCTGCGCCACCAAACGGTTCTATTTCAGTAGGATGATTATGGGTTTCATTTTTAAACATTACTAGCCATTTTTCTTTTTTATTATCAATATTTGCTTCAACTACTATACTACAAGCATTGATTTCGTCTGAAACATCAAGATCTTTTAATTTTCCTTGTTTTCTTAAATCTTTCATACCAATAACAGCCATATCCATTAATGTTACGTCTCTAGTTGTTTCGCCGTATACAAAGTCTCTAGTACCTAAGTACTCTGTGTAAGCCGTTTTAATTGGTTTAGAATATTTTCCATCGTCTATGCGTACATCATCAATTACAGTATTAAAAGTTGTATGCCTACAATGATCTGACCAATATGTATCAATAACTTTTATCTCTGTTATAGTTGGATTTCTCTTCTCAGTTTCTCTAAAATAATCACTACAATATTTTAAATCCTCAAAACTCATAGCAAGCCCATTACTTCTTAAGAACTCTGCAAGCTTTCCATCAGTCATATTAGTAAAAGATTCTACTATTTTTACCTGCTCTGGTTCATTAAAACTTTGCTCTAAATCTTTTGGTTTCTCTAAACTCGCTTCTCTAGAGTCTACAGCATTTATGCAATATTCTTTAATCTTATCTAATTCACTGGTGCTAACATTTCCTTTTAATAATATCAATCTTGCTGTTTTAACTATATGTTCATCTTCCTGTGTTAAAATTTGAATACATTGAGCTGCTGAATCTGCTCTCTGATCATATTGTCCTGGCAAAAATTCAATAGCAAATATTGTATTGTAATCCTTCATATCCAGTTCTTCATCATAAACGTCATCTACTGTAGGCTCTGAAAATACAGTATTTTTTGACAATAGATACTGATTCTGTGTTATTCCTGTAATATCATATCTATTAACTAATCTAAGCCCCTTAAGACTTGTTATACCTAAATTTATTTTTATATCTCTTAGTATTTTTCCACCTTCAATATCATAGTTCGTTTTTTTCTCAACATATAACCTATATATCTTATTTTTCATGATTAATACCTCCAAAAATTAAATTTATACGAATATTAAACATTATTTATCTTTTATAATTCGTTATAGTAAGATTATAATATACTTTGACCAATTATAAAAGGTCATTTTGCAATAAATTTTTTTTAATTTTTCCACGTAAAAAAAAACTCACCCTAAGGTGAGTACTTTTTTATATTTAGTGCGACTAAGTCTATAAGCCGAGTCCTGTATTAGACAATCATCTATCTAGGCCTATTGTTACCAATAAGCTCAAGCGATACACCCGAGAACGAGACGGGCCGTCCCAAAATGTTCTCCTATTCGATCTTGCTCCAAGTGGGGTTTACATAGCCGCAAAGTCGCCAGTGCGCTGGTGAGCTCTTACCTCGCCTTTCCATCCTTGCTAGTATATTCTAAAATCTTAGTAAACTAAACTTTTAGAATACCTTTAGCGGTATCTCTCTGTTGCACTTTCCTTAAAGTCGCCTTCACTGGGGGTTACCCAGCACCCTGCCCTGTGGAGCTCGGACTTTCCTCTTCTAATGTATTGCAAGCAATACTTAGCAGCGATTGTCTGGCTTACTCGCAAAACTATAATATCATATTATTAAAACAAAAGCAATCACTATTTGATTTTATATGGATCAAAGGTGCACTTAGAAATTATAACCTCATTGTCATATCCATCTTTTATTAGTCGTTTTTTGAATTTTTCAATAAATACTTTAAATGGTATCCACTCCGTTTTAAAATGGCCAGCATCGATTAAAGCAATATTTTGTTCTAGTAAATCACAGGCACCATGGTATTTAGTGTCTCCTGTAATAATACAATCCGCTCCAAGCTTTATACTCTCCCCCAAAAAATCTTCTCCACTGCCATTTATAATGGCTATAGTATTTACTAATTTATCATCCTTACCTACAACTCTTATAAATTCTGCTTTAAGTGTCCTTTTAACATTTTCGCATAACGATTCAAAACGCATAGGTTCATCTAAAATTACTAATCTACCAATTCCTGCATCAGTTTTACCTGAATCATTTGTTTCTGACATCTCTATTATTTTATATTTACTAAATCCTAAGATTTCAGTAACAATATCATTCAAACCACCTTTAACAGAATCAAGATTTGTATGACTAGAATACACATTTATACCATTCTTAATCAGCTCAATAACTTTTCTTCCTACTAAGGTATCTGTAGTAATAGTTTTAGGTTTAACAAAAAGAAGAGGATGATGCGTCAATATAAAATTACACCCTTTATTTTTTGCTTCACGTATTACATCCATTGTGCAATCTAATGCGACTAAAACTTTTGTAACATTTTCCGCGCTCTCTCCAACCATAAGTCCTACATTATCATAACTCTCTTTTAAAATAGAGGGTGCGTACTCTTCCATAATATTTTCTATGTCTTTTACTTTTAAAAGCATTCTAAAAACCCCTTAAGTTTTTGTATAACATAATAAAGCTGCTCTTTCCTAGTACTTGATAAAATGGTATCCTCGTTTAAACCATCATATACTTTTGAGTATTTATGTAATTTGTATTCTATAAACTCTTTCATCACTAAATGTTTTTTGTCTAATAATATTTTACTTATTTCATAATATATATTATCTAACACTTTAGGTTTAGAATCATATCTAACCTTAATTATTTCATAAAACTTACCATCATCATAACAAATTTCTTCATCAATAAATTCATATCCAGTTTTATATAAATATTCCCTAAGCACTTCAGCATTTTGAACTGGTTGAAGTACCATGTATTTTAATTTTTTAACAATACCCAAATCAGTTTCTAATATATCTCTTATTAAATTGCCACCCATTCCTGCAATAATAGCTACTTGAACTTCGCCTTCTTTAACTGTAGACAGTCCACTTCCTAGCCTACAATTAATTTCATTAGTTGCATTATTACGAGTTATATTTTTTTTAGCCTTTTCAACAGGCCCTCTATTTATATCAGATGCAATAGCCTTTTTTGTTATACCCTTTTGCACTAAATAAATAGGAACATATCCATGATCCGTACCAACATCAATAACACTATCACATTTTTCAATCATACTTACAATACATTTTAATCTTATACTAAGCTCCATAATTCTCATCCTTATCTAAAGTTAATTAATATTTTAAACTGCATAATTAAAAATATAAGTGCCACAACTAATGACAAATAAATATATTTATATGCTGATTTTCTATCATATTTTGCGCAAAAATAACTTGCATAATACATACAAAAAAGCAAAGCCATATTTAATACTCCATAAAGCATCTGAGTGAATGCAAATTGCTTACCTGTACCCATTTTTATTGGTTTAAATTTTGCATCAAAATTTAATGGCATAATATCAGGTATGGCATTTTTCAAATGTAATATAAGTGGATTTAAAGTTAATATTAGTATTATAATACTAACTATCATTAATGGCACAATAAAATATTTGTCTTTATGAAGATTATAGCTATTAGTCACATTATACTTCCACTCAGCAACAGGTATATCGTGATAGATTAAATCTTCCTCAAATTTTTTATAGTTAAGTGGCGAAACTGCATAATTCATATGTTTAGTTTTTATATAAACAACATTTTTATTATCAGTGACAAACATTCTAGACATTCCAATTTTATCAATTACAAATCTACCCATTACAAAACCGCTAGCAGCTATACCATTAAGCTTTACACCTTTAATTTTACCAGTCGTCATAAAATATCCTTCAATTTCATTTAATGGTATTATCACCTTTTTTAATGACCAAATAGCATAAATTTTAAGATTTCCCTCATCAATAGAGCATTTAACTGAGGCAAACAGTAATATATAATAAATTTGATATATATTACAAGAGACCAATAAAAGTTTTAATAGATTAACTACAATATATGAGTTAGTAAATTTAAGAAATATTAAAATTAATATATTATATAATGCAACCGTCAGTAGCATAAGCACTAACCCGTACCCTCGTTTCGATCCATAACTACCCATTTAATCACCTTCTAAAATGTATTATATCATATATAAATCTCCCTTGTAAACGTAATTACATATTTTTACTTTTCAATAAAAAAAAACACCTTGAAAAGGTGTTTTTTTGTTCTTAAGATGTTCTAATCTAAATAATCTTTTAATTTTTTACTTCTGCTTGGGTGTCTTAATTTACGTAGTGCTTTTGCTTCAATTTGTCTTATTCTCTCTCTAGTTACATTAAACTCTTTTCCAACTTCCTCAAGAGTTCTTGCACGTCCATCATCTAACCCAAATCTTAATCTTAAAACTTTTTCTTCTCTAGGAGTAAGAGTATCTAAAACATTAATTAATTGCTCTTTTAGCATTGTAAATGCAGCTGCTTCCGCTGGTGCTAGAGCATCATCATCTGGAATAAAATCACCTAAATGACTATCTTCTTCTTCACCAATAGGGGTCTCAAGAGATACTGGTTCTTGTGCAATTTTCATGATTTCACGAACTTTTCCAACTGGCATTTCCATTTTTTCAGCAACTTCATCTGGTTGAGGTTCGCGTCCAAGTTCCTGTAATAATTGCCTTGAAACTCTAATAAGCTTATTTATAGTTTCAACCATATGAACTGGTATCCTTATAGTTCTTGCTTGATCGGCTATTGCTCTTGTAATCGCCTGCCTAATCCACCATGTAGCATAAGTACTAAATTTAAAGCCTTTTCTATAATCATATTTTTCTACAGCTTTTATTAATCCTAAATTACCTTCCTGAATAAGATCTAAGAACAACATTCCACGTCCAACGTATCTCTTAGCTATACTTACTACCAATCTTAAATTAGCTTCTGCAAGTTTTTTCTTAGCAGCAAGATCTCCTTCTTCGTTTCTTTTAGCAAGATCAATTTCTTCAGCCGATGATAATAGTGCAACCTTGCCGATTTCTTTTAAATACATTCGAACTGGGTCATCTATAGATATACCTTCTGGTATGCTAACATCAAGTTCTTCAGTTTCGGGTTCGGCTTCTGCTTGAGCACCTGTAGCAGGTGCAGCTTTTGCATGCATATCCCCAACAACCTCAATCTCCATTGATTCTAAAACTTCATAAACTTTCTCTATTTGTTCTGGTGACAATTCTATTTCATAAAGTTCATCCATTACTTCTTTATAAGTTAAGGATCCTTTTTTCTTGCCTTTTTCAATAAGTTTTTTAACAATAGTCATTTTTGAGCTTTTATCCTTCATCATATAACCTCCTTTCTGAATACTATAATTGTTTTAGATTCTTTTGTAATTCTATAAGTCCCTTAGCAAGTTTTATAGATTCTTCTAGCAAACCTTTTGATTCGTACTGTTTGATTTTATTCATAATTTCTTTTTTCGACTCCTCTAACTTGAATTTTTTCAGTTGTTTTATGCAGTCATTTATAAGTTTTTTATGATCCTCTTCATTTCCAGAGAATTCAATTTCCATAATATTAATCCATTCTTTTGTGCATTCTATATCTTTCTCACACATAGGTTCTATATTTTTTATTTTTTCACCTATTATTAAGTTTTTATACTTAACAATTAGCTCATATATGCTTTTATGGCTTTTAAGTACTAATTGTTCTACAGACATGTTTTCTGTAATATAGTTACAATTTTCTTCATTTATAAACATAAACTTTAATAAAGTTCTTTCAGCCTTAATATAAGCTGGCTCTAAATATAATTTTTGTCCAAAATCCTGTTGTATATTCATTTTTTTCATTTTATTAGAACTTTTATTGAGTTCTTCGCTTAATAAGTCATATATTGCCTGTTCTTTGATACCCGTATCCTCAGAAACCTTTTTTATATAAACATCTTTTTCAACAGGATCAAGTTCTGCAATAATTTCAGTAACTTTTTTTACATACTGTATTATCATTTCACTATTTGAAAAATTTATTCCGTCTCCTGCTCTTTTAAGTCTATAATCTATTAAAGGAAGAGCATCATCTATTAATTTTTGAAAAGCCTGCTTCCCACTATTTTTTATATATTCATCAGGATCCTTACCACTAGGAACTATAAGAACTCTTAAATCAAAACCTTCACTTCTTAATATCTCAAGTCCCTTTATAGTTGCAGCCTGACCTGCAAAATCAGCGTCAAAAGAAATAATAACTTTATCTACATGTCTTTTTAATAACTTTGCTTGATTAATAGTGAGTGCAGTACCAAGCGACGCAACTACATTTGAAAAACCATATTGATGAAGTGAAATGCAATCCATATATCCTTCTACTATTATTATTGTTCGAGATCTGTTATTTTTAATTACAAAATTTAATCCATAAAGATTTAATCCTTTATGAAATAAGGGAGTTTCCGGTGAATTTAGATATTTAGGTTTCGAATCATCTAAAACTCTTCCACCAAATCCAATTACCTTCCCCATATAATCAAACACAGGGAACATTATCCTATTTCTAAATCTATCATAATAAGATCCCTTAGGACTTTTAATAATTAATCCTATATTAAGTAAATCTAGTTCTGAGTATCCTTTCTTTTTTAAATATAATAATAATCCATCCCATTTATCAAAAGAAAAACCTAACCCAAATTTTTTCATAGTAGCCTCTGTAATACCTCTGTTAAGGAAATATAATTCGGCTTTCTTATCCTTTCTTAAGTTTTCATAAAAATACCTGGCCGTTTCCACATTAATATTGTACATTTTTTTATACATGTCACGCTGTACATTGTTTTCTCCATTATCTATTTCTATACTAATGTTAGCCCTCTGTGCAAGTATCCTTGCAGCTTCTGGAAAAGTTACATTTCTATCCTTCATAACATAACTAATTACATTTCCAGCTTCTCCACATCCAAAACATTTGTAAATTTGTTTTTCCGTAGACACTGTAAACGATGGACTCTTCTCATTATGAAAAGGACAAAGGCCAGTATAATTTTTCCCTGTCTTTTTAAGTTTTACTCTTTCAGATATTACATCCACAATATCATTTTGTTCCTTTATCTTTAAGATGACATCTTCAGCAATCAATATATTATTACCACCTTACTTATATAAGTTCACAATATGTTCTTATTCGACAAAAAAGCATGCTATCCTTCTTTAATTTTACTTTTTTTAATAATAATTATGTCTGCTTATAATATATTCTTGATAAAATAGAAATTTCCTGCATTTTTTTAAATTTATTTTTTATTTATAATTTTTATACTATAATTTTTAGAGATATTAACATTTATTATTGTGTTTAATAAATACTAAGTTTAGGTACATATATATTATTAAAGAGCATTAAGCAATAGTCATCACTCATACCCGAAATGTAATCTGCTACCCCTATATACAGCCCCTCATCCTCAACTATACCCTTATAGAACTCTGGCATAGCAGATGGATTCTTATAGTAGTATTCAAAAACATTTGTTACCACAAATTGTGCCTTTTTTCTTTCTTCCTTTAATATTTCACCTTTATATATATTCTCAAACATAAAATTTCTTAAATCACCTAATGCATTTCCAACTTCCTGCGTAAGTGACACGCCTATAACTCCTGTATCTAAATTATTTATGGTATTATAAATACAATCTTTTACTAAAGTATCTATTCGATTACCATGGTTCGTGCCTAATACTTTTGTAGCTCCTATTGGTAACATTTCTTCTGTTAATAGACGGGCCCTTATAGAATCATCTATATCGTGATTTACGTATGCAATCTTATCGCTATACCTAACAACTTGCCCCTCAAGAGTTGCAGCCTCACCAAATTTCTCCGAAAGTCCACTATGATTAAGAATTCCATCTAATACTTCTACGCTTAAATTAAGTCCAACACCTGCTTTTTCTATTTTTGTTAATACCCTGATACTATTTTCATTATGCCTGAATCCATTTGGCAAAATATCATTAAGCACTGCTTCACCATTATGTGCAAAAGGAACATGACCTATATCATGCCCTAAAGCTATAGCTTCTATTAAATCCTCATTTAACCCAATACCACGCCCTATAGTTCTAGCTATCTGTGCAACTTCTAATGTATGTGTTAACCTTGTTCTATAGTGATCACTACTTGTCTTTATGTATACTTGAGTTTTGTGCTTTAGTCTTCTAAATGATTTACTGTGTATTATCCTATCTCTGTCAACCATATAACAAGTTCTTAGATCATCTTTCTCCTGCATTTTTTCGCGTCCCTTTGAATTTATGGATAACGCGCCATATTGTATAATGGTTCTACTTTCATTCGTTTCTATTTTACTTCGAATATTCATAGATTTCCTCCTAAATTTAAAAGTATCTCTTAAACTATTTTTTTATTTCTTATTTACGTTTCTTAAAAAACGTCTTGCTAGTTTAATTATAAATTTAAAGTCATATTAGTTAGTATTCTACAAATTAAATTAATTTCCCTTTTTTTACGTTAAACGTATATTATTTATATTTTATTAATATTCTAATAATGTAATAATTTTTAGGAGTGTTAAGATGCCATCTATGGCTAAAAACTTTAATAACATAAATTTGTTATCAGAAGAAAATGTAAAAAAGAACATTCTACCTCAATATGACTTAGCTAACGCTGATATATCACAAATTAAATTTAAAGATACTGATAAACAAAGAGCTGTATATAAAGTGCAATACTTTGACGAATGTTATTGTCTTAAAAAGGTTTATTACTCTATTAAAGATTTATTATTTGTGTACTCAGCAATAGAATGGTTATATAGAAATAATATCCATGTACCCCGAATCCTGAAAACAAAAAACAATAGTAGATTTGTAAATTACAACAACATGTTATTTATACTCACACCTTGGATTAATGGCATAAAATGTGATTACGATAATATCGATCATATATTAGTATGCAGTACGAATCTAGCAAATATGCATAAAGTAAGTATTAACTTTAAACCTATATGTGGTAGTTCCTTAAAAGAAGATTACAGTCCTTTAGGACCTTCCATCTATAAACACTACGAAAGCCTTCTTAATTTTTCTAATTTAGCTTATAAATACGATGACGCCTTTTCAAAATTATATCTTAAATATTTTGAAACAAGCAGTATTCTCGCTAAGTGTTCTTCAAACATTGCTTATAGCTTAAATCTTAATAATCTTACAAAATCATTGTGTCACCTTGACTATGTTAATAAAAATATTATTTTTGACACTAATAATGAAATATGGGTAATTGATTTTGATAAGTGCAGGAATGACTATTGCGCCCATGACATCTCATATTCATTAAGAAGACTGCTTAAAAGAGACAGTACAAAATGGGATTTGGAACTAGCCATAAGTTTTCTAGATTTATATGATAAGATTCTACCTTTAACCTTGGATGATTATAAATATATTCTTGTTTATTTAGCTTTTCCACAAAGATATTGGAAAATATCAAGAGATTATTATGGTAACATTAATAAGTGTAATAAAAAAGCCTTTTTAAATTTACTAAATAATGCAACTAATAAAAATGACTATCAATTAGATTTTGTACAAAAGTTTAAATCCTATATTGAAAATAAATTTAGTATGACACATAAACTATAATTAAGTTGATATTCTCCCATGTAATATTTTTTAAGTTATAATAACACCGTTAAAAAATTTATTAACGGTGTTATTATAATTAAGAAAGTTATTTTAAGATTTACTTGTTTATTTTCCCACAAAATCCATTACAATTAATCTTAAAACTCGGCACACTATAGATTCTTTTTACATCAGTATTCCCACATTCGCATTTAATCTGAACTTCCTCATTCATACCCTTTTCAATGATAAATTCATTATTACATTTATTGCATTTATATGTATATGTCAAATTGTTCACCTCTTATTTGCTATTTTATTATATTCCTATATCCATATACTATATTTAATAATAGGTTATATCATTTATTATAACAAGCTTAATAATATTAAAAATAGGGCATTGTACTTAAAATCAATAATGAAATTAAGTGCAACACCCTATTCTTTTTATACTATTTTTTTCTTGGATTATTTATTTCTGCTTGAGCAGCTGCAAGTCTTGCAACTGGAACTCTAAATGGTGAACATGATACATAATTAAGTCCAACATTGTGACAGAATTCAACTGACGATGGATCTCCACCATGTTCGCCACATATTCCAAGTTTTATATTAGGCCTAACCTGACGTCCAAGGTCAGCTGCCATTTTAATAAGTTTACCTACACCTACCTGGTCTAATTTTTGGAATGGATCAAACTCATAAACTTTCTTTTCATAATAATGCTTTAAGAAGTTTGCAGCATCATCTCTTGAAAATCCAAATGTCATTTGAGTTAAATCATTTGTTCCAAACGAAAAGAACTCTGCTTCTTTTGCTATTAAATCTGCTGTAAGTGCCGCTCTTGGTATTTCGATCATTGTACCAACCATATATTTTAAATCACTGCCAGACTCTGCTATGATTTTATCAGCTATTCTTACCACTATATCTTTAACATATTTTAGCTCCCTAACTTCTCCAACTAAAGGAATCATTATTTCTGGAACAATATTATATCCTTTTCTATTTTTAACATCTATAGCAGCCTCAATAACTGCCCTAGTTTGCATCTCTGCTATTTCTGGATATGATACTGCAAGTCTACATCCTCTATGTCCCATCATTGGATTAACTTCATGTAATGATTCAACCGTAGCCTTTAATTCCTTAAAAGTTATTCCCATATCTTTTGCTAATTTTTTTATATCTTCATCAGCATGTGGCAAAAATTCATGTAGTGGTGGATCTAAAAATCTGATTGTAGTTGGTTTCTCTTTAAGTTCTTCATATATTCCTACAAAGTCACCTCTTTGAATTGGTAATAATTTATCTAATGCTACTCTTCTTGCCTCTTCATCATACGCTACAATCATTTCTCTTATAAGCATTATTCTATCAGAGTCAAAAAACATATGTTCTGTTCTACATAAGCCTATGCCTTCAGCTCCATATTTAACTGCTTGAGCTGCATCTTTTGGAGTATCAGCATTAGCTCTAACTTTAAGACTTCTTATTTCATCAGCCCAACCCATAAATATTTCAAAGTATCCATTTATCTCAGGCTCAACTGTTTTGATTACTCCTGCATATACATTTCCTGTACTTCCATCCATTGATATAAAATCGCCTTCATGATATACCGTTTCTCTAATTTGAAAACTCTTAGATTCTTCGTTAACTTTTAATTCAGAACAACCAGCCACGCAGCATGTCCCCATTCCTCTAGCAACAACCGCAGCATGAGACGTCATACCTCCTCTTACTGTCAATATACCTTCTGCAGCAACCATGCCTTCAATGTCCTCTGGTGAGGTCTCAAGCCTTACAAGAATAACCGATTCTCCATCCTCATGTCTGCTTTTTGCCTCCTCAGCGGTAAAGTAAACTTTTCCACATGCAGCTCCAGGAGATGCTGGTAATCCTTTAGCTATTATCGTAGCTTCCTTTAATGCAACTAGATCAAAATTAGGATGAAGTAATGTATCTAATTGTTTTGGATCAACCTTCATTAAAGCTTCCCTCTTTGTAAGCATTCCCTCTTCAACAAGTTCCACTGCAATTTTGAGTGCTGCTTGCGCAGTTCTCTTACCACTTCTTGTTTGCAAAAAGAATAGTTTTTTATCTTCAATTGTAAACTCCATATCTTGCATATCTTTATTATGTTTCTCAAGAGTATTAACAATATTCATAAACTCGCTATATACTTTTGGCATATCTTTTTCAAGTTGTGAAATATCTTGTGGCGTTCTTATTCCTGCAACAACGTCTTCACCTTGAGCATTCATTAAGTATTCCGCAAAGATTCCTTTTTCTCCAGTAGATGGGTTTCTTGAGAACGCAACACCAGTTCCTGATGTTTCACCTTTATTACCAAACACCATTTCTTGAACGCTTACAGCTGTTCCCCAGTCTCCAGGAATATCATTTAGTCTTCTATATACATTAGCACGAGGATTGTCCCATGATCTAAATACTGCGGATATAGCCTCTATTAATTGTATCTTTGGATCACTTGGGAATTCTACGCCTTTAGTTTCTTTATAAAATCCTTTAAATTGTATTACTAGTTTTTTAAGATCATCAGCATCTAATTCTGTATCGAATTTCACACCTTTTTCTTCCTTTATCTTATCCATCATATTTTCAAAATTTCTTTTTTCAACGTCCATAACAACATCAGCAAACATTTGTATAAATCTTCTGTAAGAATCATAAGCGAATCTTGGATTATTTGTAAGCTTCGCCATAACTTCTACTGTTTTATCATTTAACCCCAGGTTTAAAATTGTATCCATCATACCAGGCATTGATGCTCTTGCTCCGGATCTAACTGATACAAGTAACGGATTTTCTAGACTTCCAAACTTCTTACCGGTAAGGTTTTCTAGTTCAGTCATTTTAACATAAATCTCACTAACAATTTCAGGTGTTATTACTTGACCATCTTCATAGTATTTATTACAAGCTTCAGTAGTAACCGTGAATCCCTTTGGAACTGGAATTCCAAGACTCGTCATATCTGCAAGATTTGCACCTTTTCCACCTAGAAGATTTTTCATTGAAATATTTCCCTCACTAAAATGGTATACGTACTTTTTCTTTTCCATTTGCACACAACTCCTTCGTTTATAATTAATATATGATAATGGTTATAAGAATATCCCATTAGCAACAATAAGCACCATTGAAATTCATTACAATTCTCTAAAATGGTATATATTTGAATCAAAACGTTTGCATCAATTAATAATATTCTAAAATTTCACATACCATTTGTAACATTATACCACGTTTCCGAATTGAATGTAGGCCTTTTTAATCACTTTTTTTCGTCATGTTTATTGCATTTTTTACATTTATAAAGCCAGCAACTAATAGCTGCTGGCTTTATAAATGTAAAAAATTACTTTGATTCTATTTAAAAATATTAAACTGAAAAAGCAAAATCATTATCTTGTTATTCATCTTCTTTAATATTTTCATTTTCTATATCTTCTTTTTTATCTTCTTCTTTATCTTTTTCTTCAAACTTTACAGTATATTGGTATACATTGTCAGTGTTAGTATCTTTATTGTCTTTGTTATCTTTATTACCTTTGCTAAAACTGTCTTTTGTTTCATTGTATTTTTCTTTTACATCCTCACCCATATCGCTCATCTTGCTTACTACATCATCAACTGTATTTTTAATAATAGTATTAATTATTTCTACGCTACCATCTGCTTTAGTTATCTCTATAGTAACATTTGTTACTACAGCTGCAAATATTCCTATACCAAATAGATAAGGTATACATAACCCAACTATACCTACTGCAATGCCTGCATTAACAGGGATATCTATAACAACTTTATCATCCCTTTTAATTTTTATCCGTGTTACATTACCTTTTCTTGCTATCTCTTTTATCCATGCTAAAAACTCATCCTTAGTAGTATACATTTCATCCATATTAAATTTAGCTGATTTTTTTTCTTTTGCTTCGATATAAATCAAAGCATCAACTACATTAGCATCACATTCCTCTAGTGCTTCTTTAGCATCAGTATATGAAACTCCTGTACGTTCCTTAATAATATCAATCTTTTCAAGTGTAATTTCTTCCATTAAAATCATCCTCCTTAAAATTTATCTAAGTAATCAAACATCTCTAAGCTCTTTGGCTTTCTTGTATAATTTTGAGAAATGATAAGCGATAAAATTTTATATAATTCAAGCTTTGATGTTTTAGATACAATAATTCTATTAATTTTATCCATACCAAAGTTATTTAAGAATTTCAATGTATTATATGTAGGATTTGATATATATATACTATTTAACTTTTCACACTCTTTACAAATTGGACCATAGGATATTAAATCTATATAATTCGAGATAGTTATTTTTTTTCTACACCTTACGCACCTATCAAAATTTAATTCATATCCTGTTGCTTTTAAGATTCTTATTTCAAAAGCCCTTGCCAGAATCTCTATATCCATAACATCATTTTTAATAAAATAAAAAGCAGTAACTAAGTCCTTAAACAGTTCTTTATGAATCTCATCATTTTCAAGTGTTATATCAATTAATTCATTAAAATATGAGGCATACGTAATTGTATCCAAATTCCTTAGTAATTGCTGAAATGAATCTATAATTGTAACTTCATTTATTGTATATAAATTTCTTCCTTTAAAAAGCACAAATTCGCCATAACAGCAAGGTAAAGTAGATGATATATACCTACTTTTACTTTTCCTCGCGCCCTTTGCTATAGCTGTTATTTTACCAAAATCTTCAGTAAATAACCAGACTAACTTATCATTTTCCTTAAACTCTTGTGTTTTAATGACAATAGCTCTAGTTTTTAAAATCGCCAGAAGATCATCCCCTATTTATATCCAAGTTCCTTCAAAATACTTGAAGTATCTCTCCATTCTTTCTTTACCTTAACCCATAATCTCAAATGTATGTTTTCTCCTAATAATTTCATTATATCTTGTCTTGCATAAGTAGAAATTTTCTTTAATGTTTTTCCACCTTTTCCGATTATTATACCCTTATGAGAATCTTTTTCACAAAATAAATTAACTTCAATATTGTATATTTCTTTTTTGTCTCTTTTCATAGAAATAATTTCTACCGCTATTCCATGAGGCACTTCCTGTGATAATAACTTTAGAGCCTTTTCTCTTATGATTTCAGTAATAATAAATCTTTCTTGTTGATCTGTAATCATATCTTCTGGATAATATAAAGGACCCTCTGGAATGTTTTCCTCTACAAGTTTTGTAACTATGTCAATATTTTTTCCTTTTATCGCAGCTATTGGTATTATTTCTTTAAAGTTAAAATATTCAGAATAGCCTTGAACTGTTTTAGCCACTCTCTCTTGAGTGTTCTCATCTATCTTATTAACTAATAAGAATACTGGTATTTTAGTATCTTTAAACTGTTCAAGAATATGTTTATCACCCATCTCAATTTCATCACCAGGTGTTGTTATAAATAATATAACATCTACTTCATTCGCAGATTGTTTAGCTACCTTAACCATATATTCTCCTAGTTTATGTCTAGGTTTATGCATTCCTGGAGTATCTACAAATATTATTTGAGATTCCT
Organism: Clostridium estertheticum; assembly: GCF_026650985.1. GTDB lineage: Bacteria > Bacillota > Clostridia > Clostridiales > Clostridiaceae > Clostridium_AD > Clostridium_AD estertheticum_C. The sequence goes on along the minus strand of NZ_CP086239.1, from coordinate 355,516 downwards.
TAGTTGTTAAAATAGTTTGTATGTTATTTCTTGTAGTTTGGGGTCTACTAGATACAATCGATAATTTCTCCCCCATTATATAATTTATTAATGTAGATTTTCCTACATTAGGCCTTCCAATAATTGTTACGAATCCTGATTTAAACATATATCCTCCTTCTTTTTATCTTAAGTAAATAGTTTCTATTTCTATCTTACTTTAATAAATTTTCTTTTATAAAAACACCTGACCTTATAATATATCATCAATTTTCTTAATTATATAATTTTTTTCATTTTTTATTAATATAATTTGAATATCTTTCACCTAAAAATCATGTATACCAATTATATCACTAAATATTAGTATTTCAATATTATTATAATTATATTTAGAGTGCTTGTCATTATTAATAAATAAAGTTATCATCCTAACATTTTAAATAGTAATAGTGTTAATAATGTACCAAAAATACCACCAAACACAACTTCTAAGATAGAATGAATTTCTGAATCAACCCTACTTTGTGCAACAATTACAGCTATAAAATAGGATAATACCATAATTAAGGGTTCACTAGTTAATAATGTTATAGCTGTTGCAACTGAAAATGCTATTGTACTATGTCCACTCGGCATCCCACCCCTAAGTGGAGTTCCCTCTCCATAAATGGCCTTAACTACAACAGTCGCAATACACACTATGACTAGTATAAAAAAGATCATGTGAGGGTCAGATTTTTTTATTTTGAGCATCACGCTCTTATTAAATGGAGTGACTCTATCCCAAAATATTATATATCCTACTAAAACTGAATTTATAGCAGTTACAAGTACTGCGCCAGCCGCCACATTTTTAGCAATTTTAGCTAGTGGATGATAGAAATTCGTTGTGGCATCTATTGCACATTCTACTGCGGTATTTATCATTTCAGCCACTATCACTAGTGTTATGGTTATAGTAATAATTAAAAGTTCTATTTTTGAAAGATCATAAAAAAACGTGGCAGTAAGTACTAATATAGTAGTTAACATATGTATCTTCATATTTCTTTGTGTACGAATTGAATATATAATTCCTTCAATAGCGTAATTAAAACTATCAACTAATTTCTTTACTTTCATACTTGACCACCTTTAATAATATTCTCTGAAGTAAGGTACCTTAACATAACCCTTCTGCATTTTATCTAGATAAACTAAAATTGTTTAATATTTCTTCTTCTCTCTTTCTCATAATATTTTTCTGATCTTCTTCCATATGGTCATATCCAAGCAAATGCAAAACTGAGTGAACTGTAAGATAAGCACATTCACGAATGAAGGAATGTCCAAATTCCCCACTTTGCTGCTTTGCTCTCTCAAGGGACAACGCAACATCTCCAATCACTAACTTTTCATCATATAAATCGCTTTGGTCAAATTTATAATTTATATACACTTCTTTAAAAACCTTGTTTTCTGGATAATTTAACATCGGAAAAGATAACACATCCGTAATTTTATCTATTCCCCGATACTTTTTATTTATTTCCCTAATTTCTTCATTATCTATAAATATAACACTAACTTCATTATCTATAGAAAGTTTCTCCTCGCATAGTGTATACTCAATAACATGCTTTATAACGGTTTCGAGTTCCTTTGTAACTTCAATCTTATTTTGCCTATTATCCATTAAAATCATACTTGTTTTTACTCCTTTACTTGCTTTCTATTCTCGCCAGACTTATCATTTTCCCATTTATCTAGTGGATATTCTATTCTCTCATGATATATCCCTGAAAGCACTTTTAAAAATGATTTTCTTATCTTTTCTAAATCTTTTAAAGTTAAATCACAATTATCTAATTGTCCATCATTAAGCCTAGCTTTTATTAAATTATTAACCATTTCCTCTATTTTACCTTTAGTGGAATTTGGAATTGATCTTACAGCTGCTTCAACTGCATCTGCAAGCATTATAATTGCTGCTTCCTTACTCTCGGGACTAGGCCCATTGTATCTAAAATCTTCTTCCTTAATTTCATCTGGATTTTCACTAGAATTTTTCATAGTTACATAAAAATACTTAACTAAAGTTGTACCATGATGTTGCACTATCACATCTTGAATAACCTTAGGTAATTTATATTCTTTTGCAAGCTCAAGTCCATCTTTTACATGTGAAATAATTATAAGTGTGCTTAAATTTGGAGTTATTTTATCATGTGGATTATCATTTCCCAATTGATTTTCCTTAAAGAAATAAGGTCTCTTTATCTTACCAATATCATGATAATATGCGCAAGCCCTTGCTAGAACAGGATTTGCTCCAACCACTTCCGCTGCAACCTCTGATAAATTAGCTACTAGTACTGAATGATGATAACTACCTGGTGCCTCTAACAGTAACCTCTTCAATAGAGGGTGATTCGGATTAGATAGTTCCAAAAGCTTTACTGTAGTTACTATATCAAAAAAGCTTTCGAAAAACGGTAAAAATCCTATAGTAAGTGTTCCAGCTACTAAACTTGCTATATAAACCAATCCTGCTTTTTTAAATACCTCCATTATGCTATTACTAAGCAAAAATCCCATAGAAAGATATACAACCAAATTCACCATTGCAATATATAAAGATGAATATAATATATCGTTTCTTTGCTGCATTTTCTTAAGTAACATAACCCCTACAATAGAGTTTAGTACAGCGAGTATTGTGATTTCAAAGTTAAAATTAACTGCAACACTAATTAGAATACAGTTAAAAACATTTAAGACTATGGATACTTCCTCATTGCTCAAAATGGCCATAAGCATAGGTACGCAAGCTAGTGGAATTACAAATATAGAAATTATCCCAAGAACCCTTGCGAGCAAGATTGCAATTATACTTAGAATATTAAGCATAATTAATTTTTTTGTATCATAATAAATTTCTGGATGGTACTTGTATAAATAGAACCATTGGAGCAAGATTACAAAACAAACAAGTGCAGCTAAACTTAAGTATAATGACCAATCAAAATTATTAGTACTATTTAGGAGGCCTAATGATTCGAGCAGTGACATTTGCTCAGGTGTTATTGGTTCCCCCTCTTTTATTATAATTTGATCTTTCTTAATAATAACTGGTTTAACATTCTTTTCAGCTTCTTTAATGGCAACATTCGTACTTGCCTTATCATATATTGTATTAGGTCGAACTTCTACATTTGCAATAGCTATTCCTATTTCTCTTATGTTTTTTGGAAAATTCGAGTTTATAAAAGTTGTTGCAATCATTCCCTTTGCCATGATAATTTCTTCAGGCTTGTTTTCATTAATTGTAGTTATATCATTAATTGTTGTTATTGTTTTTTCAATGAATTTTTCTAATTCATTAGCTTGTTTAAGTTCCAAATTTATTAAAAACTGATAGTTTTCATAAGTAAAATTAGAAATCGGATTGCTTTTTTTTAGTAAAGTTATTTTTTCCTTTTCTAAGGTTGCTTTACTAGCTAAGTCTTCATTATTTCCTGAGCCCGCTTTATTAATATCAGTAGCATTTAACTTACTTACTGTAGAAAATAACTTATCTATACTTTCTATAGCCTTCTCATTAACGGGGACTTTTATTGTTTTTTTCCCTACCTTTTCTATCGCCTTATCTATATCATCTTTTGTTAATTCTTCATTTTCAACTTCTCTTGGCGCTTTTATATCTACCTTGGCAATATCTCCAACGGTTAAAGTGTATTTTTTAGGAACTAAAGCTGTTACTAAAATTGAATACATTATAATCGTCGTAACTATAAAAATTATATATGGCTTTGTTTTCCTTAGCTTTATAAGCTCCCTAATATTTCTCATGCCCCATCTCCACCTTTTTTCTCAAGTAAATTTAAAAATATACTAATCTTTATTTTTCTTTATTGTGATATTTTTTGAGATTCACTATTTTTTCCGGGTACTATACTTGCTTCCATTGCAATATTTTCTTCAGCAAGGACCAATACTCTTATCGAATATTTATCATTTTCTTTTTTTACACTTTCTATTTTGTTTACAATCTTTACGCTTTTATCTAACTTCCTCAAAATGTTAGAATATATTTCATCTTGTGTTTTAGTAACATTCGCAGGTATATTTTCCACCTTAACTTCATAATATATTTCTTTGTGCACAAACTTATTGTTATCTTCTATTTTATCATAAGTCTTATATGGATTTAAGCTATTTTTAAGATAAACTTTTTTATTTCCTAATTTAATGTAAAGATTACTAATAATGTTCCCTGTTTTCACTCTTGTCACTTTGGTTATTGGTACTTCGTTAATCTGCTCATAAAAAGTTCTTGCTATAACTTCGCCTTTCGCGTGTACAGGATAAACACTCCCTTCCTTTCCTTGCTCACCATTAACTAATATATCACCCTTTTGCACCGAATCCCCATCTTTCACAATGGCTGTACCATCCGTCGTGTATACCCTAGATACTATACCATCTTTACTCGCTATTAAATTGCAAGGAGTTTTATTGCTAACTATGATAGGCGGAGACTGCCTTTCTACTACATCAACTTTTAGCTTAATGCCGTCAATTCTTGCTTTTACCCACATTATTTCATCATTACTTCTTAAAATTTTGCTTTCAATATCATAAACATCTATGTTTTTCTTCCTCATTCCAGGTATTACTCCGAATCCTTTAATTTGATTTCTGAGTTCATATGGACTTATGTAATTTTCTGTATTAATTTCTATATTCCATACAAACGTAGATAAATAATATATTATACTACCAAATAAAATTATTCCCACTAAAAGAGCTACTCTACTCCTTAATTTTATTAGAAAAAACGACATTCCACTTCTTCCTACAATTTTAACCCTAGTACCAGTTCGTTTTGCCACTTTACTAATTTCACCATAATCACTTAGTTTCACTTCTAAAATAACAGTTGTTATGTTAATCTTTCGTATATTTTTTACTACAACACCATTTTTCCATAATAGATTTATAAATTTTTCTGGAATTAATGATTGAATTTCCATTGTGACGACACCTTTTTTATATTTTTTAAAATTATTCATGGCTTTCATACACAACTGATTTAAAATTACCACTTAAAGTTATTGTGTTTCCTCCTATAAATAATATTTTAAAATTTTTACCATATATCGAAATCGGCCCCACATTAGAGTTTATTTTTATTTGTTCTTCTTCAAATATTACTATTCCTTTATGGTTTTCTATATTTATTTCATTATTTGCCAAAATAGTAATTTTGGGTAAATCTAATAAGATATCCCTTGGCAATTCTAACTTACTCGCAATAATTTCTCTTGTTTTATAAAATTTATTATCCATACACTCACCCCACAAAATACTTCATATTAAATTTATGAAAAAAGTGTCTAATAAATAACCGTTTATAATTTAAATAAAAAAAAAGACTCAGCAAATGCTGAATCTCTTATTTATTTAAATATTATTTTGCAAGCAAGTTCACCTTTAACTATAGGTTATGAGGTAAACATAACTTTTCTTTTTTCTTTACACACTATTGTATCCCAATCCCACCACTGCTTTTTTGAATAGCTCTAATTTTCTGTTTTGTTACTGCTGAGGAAGGTATTATAACAAGATTCTTTTACATTATAAAACAAATCTTGTCTCTCTCAATTTTAAAAATCTATTTAAACTTTCTTTTTCTTGCAGCTTCTGATTTCAATTTCTTTTTAACGCTTGGTTTTTCATAGTGTTCTCTTTTTCTTACTTCTCCGAGCACTCCACTTCTTGCACACTTTTTCTTAAACCTTCTTAAAGCATTCTCAATTGTCTCGTCTGTTCCAACTTTAATTTCTGACATCATTATCCCTCCCTCCGCTAGCTCAATTCAATTTAAAAGCAGCTAATGCGGGGCCTAAATAGTACATTTTTTATTATACAACACTGCTTTACATAATGTCAACATTTTCATTGCTGTTTTGTTATATAAATAACACTTTTTTTATAAAATATTATCAAAATTTAAATATAAAATAATTATAAATTAACCAGGTGGCCACTCAAGTAATCTTCCACCGAGCAAATGAAAATGTATATGTTGAACGGTTTGACCCCCTTGCTCCCCACAATTAGAAACAATCCTATATCCAGACTTTGCAATCCCTAAAGTCTGTACAACCTTAGTTGCAACCATAAATATATGACCTATTATTTCTGATTGATCTTTTGTTAAACAATTTAAATTATCAATATGCTGCTTTGGAATAATTATAACATGTATGGGTGCCTGAGGACTTATGTCTTTAATAACTATAACTTTGTCATCTTCATATAACATTTCTGATGGAATTTGTTTTTTTATGATTTTACAAAAAAGACAATCTTCCTTTTCCACATAATCACCTCCAATTCATCTTATACTATACTATTCAACATAAAACTTGATTTTCCTTCTAAATAAATTTATTTCAATATTTATTTTACACTTCCACCAAGGTCGCCAAATTCATACATTATTAAACTTAAGCAAGTAAATCCTGCTGTTTCAGTTCTGAGTATTCGCGGTCCTAAAGTGATTATTTTTGATCCTATCTCTTTAAGTTTTGATATTTCACATTCCTCAAATCCACCCTCAGGCCCTATGATAATTGCAACTTTATTAATAGTCTCTTTCTCTATGTCTTTGACTAGTTTTTTTATTCCATAGCCCTCTTCATTCTCATAGGGAACCACCACTAAATCCATAGCTTTTAACTCTACAAGTAAATTATCAAACTCTATAGGATCATTGATTACAGGTATTAAACTTCTTTTGCTTTGCTTAGAAGCTTCAAGGGCTATCCTATTCCATCGAATTATTTTTTTATCAATTTCTCTATCTTTTTTAAATTCCATTATCTCAGTTTTAACTTCTACCCTTTGCGTAATTATAGGGGTTATTTCTTTAACTCCAAGTTCAGTATTCTTTTGAACTATTAAATCCATTTTTGTAGATTTAGGCATACCTTGAAATAAATATACTTCAATAGGGCTTTCATTATTTATAGGATTTTCTTTAAGAATATTTATATTTACAACTTTCTTGTCTATATAAGTTATTTTACCTATGTATTCCTTGCCGCAAGAGTTGTTTATACTTACCTTCTCGCCAACCTGAAGCCTTAATACCTTATATATATGTTTTACATCTTCGCCTTCTATAATAGCTTTATTATCATCTATACTGCTTTTGGGCACAAAAAATTTATGCATTATTTATTCTCCCCTCGCTTAGACATTTGCTATAATTTTGCAACTATGCAAACCCATTCTCCCTCTATATTTATCTCCTCAATTGTAAATCCACACTTTGTTAACTTATTTATTACTTCATCTTTTTTACATAAAATTATTCCTGAAGATATAAAATATCCGCCCTTAGTTATAACTTCCTTAACTTGATCTGTTAAAAACATAATTATATCAGCCATTATATTTGCTATAACTATATTAGCCTTCCCTTTAACAACCTCAAGTAAGTCTCCGTACAATATCTCAATGTTATTTATATCATTATACGAAACATTTTGCTTTGCAGAATCTACTGCAACTGGGTCAAGATCAACTCCTACAGTTTTCTTAGCACCAAGCATGGCCGCTGTGATAGCTAATATTCCAGACCCTGTACCTATATCAAAAACAATTGAATCAGCGTCCACATGCCTCTCTAGTGCCTTTATACACATCCTAGTAGTCTCGTGAGAACCAGTACCGAAAGCCATACCTGGATCTAACTGCACAATTATTTCACCTGGATTTTTATTGTAATCTTCCCATATAGGTTTTATAACTATCTTTTCTCCTACCTTTAATGGTTTATAATACTTCTTCCAGTTATTTTCCCAATCTTCCTCATTTACCTTTTCCGCAGTTACAGACCCTGCTCCCTTGTCTAGTCCAAAGCTAGGTAAATTATTTACCCCTGTTTTAATTTTCTCTAAATGTTCATCAAAGTGTTGATCTTTTTTATAATATCCCTTAATTACAACCCCACTCTTTGTATCAATAATGCTCTCATCAAAATAGTCCCAATCCGTAGTATGATCTCGCCTATAAATCAAATCTAAAGGATCTAAAATAGATACACCTTCAACTCCAGTATTATATAACATTGCCGACACTGCCTCAACCGCTTCAGTGCTTGTTATTATAGTTACCTCAATCCAATCTTTATTCATTTTTATTCTCCTTATTTAAAATAAAAAACCCCGTTTTACAAAACGAAGTTTTTTATTATTATTTACCTAATATTTTATCTACAAAAGACTTTTTATTTTCTTCAAAATTTTCTACACTCTCACCGCTAGCTTGCATAAATAGTTTAAGTGCTTCCTTTTGTTTATCGTTCAAAGATTTTGGAATATCAACAATAACTTTTACATATTGATCTCCTCTTCCATGTCCGTTTACTCTAGGTATCCCCTTACCCTTAAGCCTAAACACAGTACCAGATTGTGTTCCACCAGGAACCTTGTATTTAACATCCCCATCTACTGTTGGCACTTTAATTTCAGTACCCATGGATGCATAACCAAAGCTTATATGTGATTCTATATGAATATCAATTCCCTTCCTCTTAAAAGTTTTATGAGGAGCTACTCTGATATTTATATATAAATCTCCTGCTGGTCCGCCCTTTTCACCCTGTTCTCCTTGGCCTCTTAATGGCATAACATTTCCGGTGTCAACTCCACCCGGAATATTAACTTTAATTTTTCTGTTTTTTCTCTGTTTTCCAGAGCCATGACAAGTTTTACATGGTTCAGAAATTATCTTACCACTGCCTCCACACTTATCACAAGTGCTCATGCTAGCAAAGCTTCCAAATGCAGTATTTCTTTGAACTTTTATCTGCCCATTTCCACCACATTTATCACAAGTTTTAGGTGTTGTACCAGCTTTAGCACCACTACCGCTACAATCTCCACATTTTTCATTTCTTGTAATTGATACATCTTTTTCTACACCAAATACAGCCTCTTCAAAAGTTAGATTTATGTTATATTCTAAATCCGCACCTTTTTTAGGACCATTCTGATTTCTTGACGAGAATCCGCCTCCAAATATATCTCCAAATATATCTCCAAATCCACCAAAGCCTGAGAAATCAGAGCTACCACCATATCCTGCTCCATTATCATCAGCTGTACCATATTGATCATATCTAGCCCTTTTTTCTGTATTAGACAGAACTTGGTATGCTTCATTCATTTCTTTGAATTTATCTTCAGCTTCTTTATTATCTGGATTTCTATCTGGATGGTACTTTAACGCACCTTTTTTAAAAGCTTTCTTAATATCTTCTTCACTGGCATCTTTACCTACGCCAAGTGTTTCATAATAATCTTTATTTGCCATTCTACTCTTCACCACCTAAAATATATATACTTATATATTATAACTAATCCTTAAAATAATACAACTCTTATTATTATATAGTTCTTATATAACAATTGATAATACTGTTTTACTTAAGGCAAATTAAATTAGGGAAGGGTAGTTACCCATCCCTAATTTAATTGTTTTGTTAATTATTTATATTATTTCTTATCTTCTTCTTTTTTATCTTCTTCTACTTTATAATCAGCATCTACTACATTGTCGTCATGCTCAGCATTTCCAGCATTATCTCCGCCTTGACCAGCTTCTCCAGCTTTTGCTGTTTCAGCTTCAGCTTGATATATTTTTGTAGTTACTGCATAAAATGCTTCAGTTAATTCTTCTGTAGATTTCTTTGTAGCTTCAGTATCGTCTCCATCTTTAATCTTTTTAAGAGCTTCTAATTTAGCTTCAATATCTTTCTTATCTTCCTCTGATACTTTTTCTCCAAGGTCAGTTAAGCTTTTTTCAGTTTGGTATACTAACTGTTCTGCATTATTTTTAATTTCTATTTCTTCTTTTCTCTTTTTATCTTCTCCTGCAAATTTTTCTGCTTCTTTTACTGCTTTATCAATTTCATCATCACTTAAATTAGTTGATGCTGTAATTGTTATTTTAGCTTCTTTTCCTGTTCCTTTATCTTTAGCTGATACATTAACAATACCATTAGCATCTATATCAAAAGTAACCTCTATTTGTGGAATGCCTCTTGGTGCTGCTGCAATTCCGGATAAAGTAACTCTTCCTAAAGATTTATTACCTGCAGCCATTTGACGTTCACCTTGAACAATATTAATTTCAACTGATGTTTGACCATCTGCAGCTGTTGAGAATGTTTGACTCTTCTTAGCTGGAATTGTAGTATTTCTCTCTATTAGAGGAGTAGCTATTCCACCTAATGTTTCAATTCCAAGAGTTAATGGAGTTACATCAAGAAGTAATACATCTTTAACTTCTCCACTTAATACTCCCGCTTGGATTGCTGCACCAAGTGCAACACATTCATCTGGATTTACTCCCTTTGAAGGGTCTTTACCAGTAAATTCTTTAACTGCATCTTGAACTGCTGGTGTTCTTGTTGAACCACCTACAAGTACAATTTTATCTATTTCATTAAGAGATAAACCTGCATCTGCAATTGCTTTTTTCATTGGTTCTATTGTAGATTGAACTAAATCATGAGTTAATTCATTAAATTTAGCTCTTGTCAAATTCATATCTATATGCTTAGGGCCTGTTGCATCAGCTGTAATAAATGGTAGATTAATATTTGTTTGTGTTGAAGATGATAATTCTATTTTTGCTTTTTCAGCAGCTTCTTTAAGTCTTTGAAGTGCCATTTTATCATTTCTTAAATCTATTCCATTATCTGCTTTAAAAGTATCTGCAATATGATTCATAACTTTTTCGTCAAAGTCATCTCCACCAAGTTTAGTGTTTCCGTTAGTTGATTTAACTTCGAATAATCCATCACCAAGTTCTAATATAGATACATCAAATGTACCGCCACCTAAATCATATACTAATATCTTTTGGTTAACGTCCATTTTGTCTAGTCCATAAGCTAATGCTGCAGCTGTTGGCTCATTTATTATTCTCTTAACTTCAAGTCCAGCTATTTTTCCTGCATCTTTTGTTGCTTGTCTTTGGCTATCATTGAAGTATGCAGGTACAGTTATAACTGCTTCTGTAACTGCTTCTCCTAGATAAGCCTCAGCATCAGCTTTTATTTTTTGTAAAATATACGCTGAAATTTCTTGTGGTGTATGTGCTTTTCCATCAATATCTACTTTATGATCAGTACCCATTTGTCTTTTAATTGACATTATTGTTTTATCTGGGTTTGTAATTGCTTGTCTTTTAGCTACTTGACCTACTAGTCTTTCTCCATTAGCTTGAAATGATACTACAGATGGTGTAGTTCTTGCACCTTCTGAATTAGAAATTACTACGGGTTCTCCACCCTCCATAACTGCTACACATGAATTTGTTGTACCTAAATCTATTCCTATAATTTTTCCCATTATTATTTCCTCCCTATATTCCTTTTATATCATTTCAATTATAATTGTTATGATATTTATATTTTATATTTATCAAAGGTTTTTACATTTATTAAAGTTTAATTTGCAACCTTAACCATGCTATGTCTTAATACCTTATCTTCTTTTTTATATCCCTTTTGTAATACTTCGACTATTTGATTTGCTCCATATTGTTCATCTTCTACATGCATTACTGCATTGTGGAAGTTAGGATCAAATTCGCCTGTTGAGGATAGTTCTTCAATGCCTAGTTTTTTAAATGCAGCATTAAATAATTTAACTGTATTTTCTACACCAGTTCTTAGTTCATCCCCACCACCTTCAACTGAAAGAGCTCTTTCTAAGTTATCAAGTACTGGTAGAACTTCTTTTAAAACATCTGCACAAGCATCTGTGTATATGTTTTGTTTCTCCTTTATTGTCCTTTTTCTAAAGTTTTCATACTCTGCAGTTGTTCTTAAAAGTTTATCCTTAAAAGAATCCATATCATCTTGTAAATTTTTGTTTTCTGCTTCTAGTTTCTTTTTACTTTTTCTCATATCTTTCTCTTTATCACTTTCTAAAAGTTCTTCAACTTCTTCATCTTCCTCTACTATTTCAGCATCTTCTAATACTTCAGCTTCTTCTAGTGTTTTATCTAAAGTATCTTCAGTCTCTTCTTTACTTTCCTTAACTTCGTTAATGTCACCTGCTAAACTAGAATCTTCATTTGAAAACTTTGTGTTTTCTTCGTCTAATATTTCCTTATTATTCGTATTCACTCAATCATTCCTCCAAATCTTGCTCAAAATAAATCTTTAAAATTTTATCTATGATCATCATAAATTTGAGCTATATTATCATTTAATTCTTTAACTACTCCCGTTAATACTGATATAACTTTTCCATAGGGAATTCTTGTTGGTCCTATAACTCCAATAGATCCAAGTGGTACTCCAGAAGCGCTATAAACTGCTGTTATAATACTACACTCCCTTGCACACTCAACAAAATTTTCCCCACCAATTTTAATTGTAATATTAGAAGTATTGTCATTAGTACCTAGTAAGCTATTTATACTCTCTTTATTGTCTACCAATACTAAGAACTCTCGAGCTTTAGTTATATTATTATATTCTGGGTAATTAAATATATTAGCAGCGCCTTGAATATAAACTTCCGAAGACTCAACCCCAGATAAACTATCATATAATGCTGGAATAATCCCTGCAAATATTTCTTCATAAGAAGCTAAATCGCTTTTTAGATTATTGATAACTTCTAAGTTTATCTGTTCTATTGTAAGTTTTCCTAATCTAAAGTTAAGTATATTAGTAAGTTTTTCTATAGTTGCAATGCCAATTGGCTTACTAACTTTTATAACATTGTTTTTGATAATACCACTATCCGTAATAATTACAAACAAAATGCTTATAAAATCTAAATTCATTAGCTGAATATATTTTATACAGCTTTTTTGAACAGAAGGTGCCTTCACTATAGATGTAAGATTTGTAAGAAGAGAAAGCATTTGTGTTGCTTGCTTAACAATTTTATCAACCTCATATAATGCAGCATTAATAAGATGATTTTTAATCATATATTCTTCCTCAGAAGATAACTTTGTAAGTTCCATAAGTCTATCAACATATAACCTATAACCTTTATCTGATGGTTTTCTACCAGATGAGGTATGTATATGTTCAATATATCCCATTTCTTCGAGATCTGACATTTCATTTCTTATTGTAGCTGAACTAATACCTAAATCATACTTTTTAGCTATGGTTCTGGACCCTACAGGCTCACCATTGTTTATATAATCTGTTATTATAGCCTGAAGTATTTTAATTTTTCTTTCATCCATTTCCATAATATCACCTCTTTTATTAGCACTCGCTTCCGTTGAGTGCTAACGGGTATACATTTAAGTTATCATTTATTATGGTTTTTGTCAATAATCTTGTTTTTTCAATATAGCTATTTTACATAGTTTATTTCGAATTATATTTAAAATACTCTACTTATCTTCGATTTACTACTCAACACGTTAAAAATCAAAATTTCTTATTCAGATTACTATAATTTATAATAAAAAATCTGCCATAATTACGTTTGATACTTCAATACCCTCATATGTTAAAAAAATATAATCTGGACTTTCTATCATAAACCCAGTACTTGTGTATTTATTAATTACCTTTGCATAAATATCATCCATATTTTTATCAAACCTTTTCTTGAATTCACTTTTATTTATGCCTTCTGTTTTTCTAAGTCCCATGAACATAAACTCTTCCATATTATCTTTAAATGAATTTTTTATTTTTTCAACTATCGCACTGTTGTCATTGTTCATTTTTTCAATATATTTTTCTATATTTTCTTCATTTCTATACCTAAAACCTTCACTATACGAATGAGAAGCAGCTCCACACCCAATATATTCATCCAATTCCCAATATACTAGATTATGTCTACATTTCTTATTCCTTTTCGAAAAGTTTGAGATCTCATATTGTATATATCCTTTTTCCCTTAAAACTTCTATTGTTTTGGCATACATAGTTCTTTCTATTTCCTCATCCGGGAGATTTAATTTACCTTTTTCAAATCTTTTATAAAATTCTGTTCCCTCTTCTACAATTAAACTATAGCAAGATAAATGCTCTGGATTAAGCTTAGTTACATTATCTAATGTCTCTGTCCATTGATTGATAGTTTGAGATGGAAGTCCAAACATCAAATCTACATTTATGTTATCAAATCCTAATTCTCTAGCCATTTCAAAGCTTTGTTTAAAATCTTCTATAGTATGAATTCTTCCGAGTTCTTTTAAAAGTGAATCCTGCCAGGCTTGAAGTCCGATACTAAGTCTATTCACTCCCATTTCTTTTAGGAAGTTCAATATTTCTTTTGTAAATGTTCCTGGATTCCCCTCCACTGTAAACTCTAAATCATCACATATATCTAATGTATCAATACTTTTTTTTATTATTTTCCAGCCCGCTAAAGATAAATAGGTGGGAGTTCCCCCACCTATAAAAATAGTTTTTATTTTTTTATTCCTTATACTATATATTTCTTTTGCGAGTGCTGCAGCATAATCAACCATACAATCCTCTTTGCCAGCTAGTGATGGAAAATCACAATATAAACACTTCTGCTTGCAAAAGGGAATATGAATATATAAAGCAACCTTCTTCATGTTTTATCCTCACTTTAATTGTCTTTTTCAAAGCAGTTAGTCATCTTCTTCGAAGCTACTAGTCATCTTTTTCAAATCTGTTAATCTACTTTAAGTATAGCCATGAATGCTTCTTGTGGAACTTCTACACTTCCAACTTGTCGCATTCTCTTTTTACCTTCTTTTTGTTTTGATAATAATTTTTTCTTTCTTGAAATATCTCCACCATAACATTTAGCTAAAACATCTTTTCTTAGAGCTTTTACAGTTTCTCTTGCAATTACCTTCGAATTTATAGATGCTTGTATCGGTATTTCAAACATTTGTCTTGGTATATGTTCTTTTAATTTTTCAGCCATAATTCTACCTCTATGTCCAGCTGATTCTTCTGGAACAATCATGGACAAAGCATCAACTTTTTCTCCCTTAAGTAAAATATCTAGCTTTACAAGATTTGCAGTCACATATCCCTTTACTTCATAGTCAAAGGATGCATAACCTTTTGTTCTTGATTTTAGAGCATCAAAAAAGTCATATACTATTTCATTAAGCGGTAAATCATAATTTACCACAACTCTAGTGGTTTCTATATATTGCATATCAATATATACGCCCCTCTTTTGTTGGCATAACTCCATAACTGACCCAAGATACTCTGATGGTGTTATTATAGACGCTTTAACTATTGGTTCTTCCATATACCTAATTTCTGTAGGTTCTGGAAGATTAGTAGGATTTGTTATCTCTATTAATTCTCCACTAGTTTTCATTACTTTATATATAACTGATGGTGCTGTCGTAATGATATCTAAATTAAATTCTCGCTCGATTCTTTCTTGTATTATTTCCATATGAAGAAGACCTAAGAATCCACATCTAAATCCAAAACCTAAGGCAATAGATGTCTCTGGTTCAAACCCTAATGCTGCATCATTTAACTGAAGTCTTTCTAGCGCCTCTTTTAATTCTCCATACCTTGCACCATCTATAGGATAAATACCACTAAATACCATTGGAATCGCTGGTTTATATCCCTTAAGCGCCTTTAATGCCGGTCTATCAGCTTCTGTTACAGTATCACCAACACGTGCATCCCTAACATTTTTTATAGAAGCAGTTATATATCCAACATCACCAGCACTTAACATTGATACTGGGAGATAATTTGGAACAAACACTCCAACCTCTACTACCTCGTATACTTTATTAGTATTCATTAGTTTAATTTTTGTTCCTGGTTTAACTATGCCGTCTTTAATTCTTACATAACATACTACTCCTTTATAACTATCATAAAAAGAGTCAAAAATTAAAGCCTTAAGTGGTGCTTCTTCATCCCCACTAGGTGGTGAAATTTTCTTTACTACAGCTTCTAAAACATCTTCTATATTAAGTCCAGTTTTTGCCGAAATTCGTGGAGCATCAAGGGCTTCAATACCTATTACATCCTCAATTTCCTTAATTACTTCGTCCGGCCTTGCACTAGGAAGATCTATTTTATTGATAACTGGCGCAATATCAAGGTCATTATCTAATGCAAGATAACAGTTTGCTAAAGTTTGAGCTTGAATTCCTTGTGACGCATCAACTACAAGTACAGCGCCCTCGCAAGCAGCTAAACTTCTTGAAACCTCATAATTAAAATCTACATGACCCGGAGTATCTATAAGATTGAATATATATTCTTCTCCATTCTCCCTTTTATAAACAAGCCTTGCCGGTTGAGACTTTATAGTAATTCCTCTTTCTCTTTCTAAATCCATATTATCAAGTACTTGCTCTTCCATTTCTCTTTTAGTTAAAGTACCTGTCTTTTCTAGTAATCTATCTGCAAGAGTAGACTTGCCGTGATCAATATGTGCAACTATTGAAAAATTCCTTATGTACTTTTGTCTATTACTCTGCATTAATTTTTACCCCCGTTGTACTATATGTTAATATTTTTTTGATTTTATACATCTACTTAAATTATATCATAATTATATCTGTTTTTGTCAATGCATTGTTATTTTACGTGATACTTTATTTAATTTTGTATGTTAACCTTATATTATTTCATAAAAATTTCATTATAAGTATCAATACATTTTTCTTTAATATTATAAAAGAATTTACCATTTGTATAAAAAACATATCCCTTCGTCTCTATTCTAAAATCTAAAGGGTTTAATTTAAAATTCATTGTAAATTTTGACTTTTCTTTTACAAGTTCAGGTTTGTTAATATTAACTTCAACAAATCCATAAATAAGTATAGAAAAACAAATAACTAGTAGAAATATATATTTAATAATACCTTTCTTAAACATAAAAAGTGCCCCCTACCTATTCTCTTAAACAGATAATAATTAATTATTATCTGCTCATTATTAAGGATGCACTTTTTATAATAAATTATTCACTTTTTCCCATTTAATTGTTCTGCTATTATTCTTGATAGATATTTACCTGTATTTTTTACTTCTTGGATACTATTACTATTTGCGCCTACTTCAATTAAGAGTGCGTTATTACTTCTATCTTGATTATAAAAACCCATGCCCCAGTGATAAACCCAAATTGGTTCGTCTCGTATAAGCCCTGGATATAATCTATTTGATATAGACATCATAGAATCTATTAATTTCTTCTGCTGTGCATATCTAGGATTTTTATCTGTTACTACAAACATAAATCGTGCAACGTCCTCACCATTCAATTTTGTAATTAATGTCTTCTTGTTGTCTATACTATCTCTATGTAAATCAATAATCAAATCAAATTTTTCGTATAACTTTAAATACTTATCTAAAGTAACTCCAGACTTTTTATAAGCATTTTTGTAATCTTCTGTATCATTTACATTCTTATCATGTATAACTGAAATTCCATAATTCTTCTCTAGATTTTCGGTTATTACGTCGCCTACAGCAACTACACTTCGAGATTGATCTGAACTCTCAGTATTTTTCGATGTATCCGTGTCGGAAGTTAGATAAGCTTCAGATGTATGAGAATGATATATAAGTACCCGAGGCTTGGCCTTATTTAGCGTTCCTTTCAAACTAGAGTCATATAATTTTGCTACCACATTAGAAACCTTAGACTTATTTACCTGCTTATCATCTAAGTTAAAAGAATTAAGGCTAAATGTTTTTGAATTCTTTACATCCGTGATAACTTCATTTTTATCCAAATAAGCTATTTCCTTTATAACTATTGATATAGGATTCGAAATATCAATTCCTAGAAATGATAAAACTACTGAACCCTTTGTGTTTTCACCGTTTGTATCCTGTCCCTTTACATACGATGCCTTCATTACAGATAAAACATTATTAATAACCCTATTATAAAAATAGTTTCTATAATTTTCTCCACTATCTGCATTCGCACTTTTAGGCAGAATTACTCCTAATAAAAAAATAATGAGCAATGTGAAAACACAAAAAAACATTCTCACATTACCACTTTTTTTAATGGAATTTTTTAAAAAATTCATTTTTCCATTTAGCATAATCTTATTTTTTCCTCTAAAACTTATACCTCTATAACTCATTTTCATCCCCCCTGTTTATACAATATATATGAGGGAATCTGAATAGTTATTACTAATTTAAATACTTATTTATGTCCTCTAAGTCTAATGCTGGTTGCAATGCTATATTAATTCCATTAGCAATTATTTTAGAAACAGAGTTTATAACCATATCTATTTCCTTTGGTGTAACAACAAGATTGCCTACATAAGGATTTAATATCTCAGCAATCATCTTTTGTTTTTCCGCTTTATCAATGGATTTTAACATATTATAAAATTCTTTACCTTCATTTGCAGATTTAATCATCTCATCAAGTACTAAATCAATAGTATCATTTGCAAGTGTTGCAGCGTCTACTACCGTCGGTATCCCAATTGCAATGACTGGCACACCTAATGTTTTTTCACTTATCTCCATTCTTCTATTTCCAATTCCTGCACCTGGAGAAATCCCAGATGTCCCTATTTGGATTGTTCTATTCACCCTATTCATTTTTCTAGAAGCTAATGCATCAATACAAATCACTAAATTGGGTTTAATCCTCTCCACAATACCACGAATAATTTCACCAGTTTCCATACCTGTTATCCCAAGCACACCGGGAGATATTGCACATACAGGACGTATACCCTCATCTATAGAATCTGGTACTAATTGTTTTAAATGCCTAGTAACCATTATTTTCGATACAACTTTGGGTCCTACAGCATCTGGGGTAACATTCCAATTACCAAGGCCAACTACTAGGGCAGTCATACTGTCATCCAATTTTATTAGCGGTGATAGAACCTCTCCCATTACTACACTTACCCTATCCATAGCATCACCATCATAGTGAACAAATTCCGGGATATCAATAGTTATATATGTACCTTTTGGTTTTCCCATCATTTTTTCTCCGATATCGCTTACTATTTTTACATTAGTAATTTTAATATCTTCCCTATTGTACTCTTCTACTTCAACACCAGGCATTTCACCATTGTTTTTTTCTTTGTATATTTCTTTAGCCTCTACGGCTAAGTCTGTTCTTATACTTATCATAATTTCACCTCAACTACATTTTTATTATTATCCTTTCCCAATAGTATTTTCTTATTCTTAAAAAAGTTTATTTTAAGCTTTCTACCTCATTTAAATAAGTCTTATACTAAATTTTATGCATATAGATTAATTTACCCTTGAAGTGCTTATATTTTAATGCTATAATACTAGTTGATTAATTAAATAGATTCGTATGCAGTTTCCCCAAAACTGCTGACACGTTATTAAATACAAAGGGGGGTGAAAATTAATGGCAAATATTAAATCAGCAAAAAAAAGAATTAAAATTACTGCAGTTAAAACAGAAAGAAATACAATGATTAAATCTGCTTTAAAAACTAAGGTTAAAAAATTTGAAACAGCACTAGTTACTGGTGATGTTGCAGAAGCTAAGGTTACATATGCATCTGTAGTTAAAGCTTTAGACATGGCTGTAACAAAAGGAATACTTCACATAAACAAAGCAGCAAGAAGAAAGTCAAGACTTGCAGCAAGATTAAACGCTTTAAATTTAGCAGCATAATAAAAAACCGGTGATTTACACCGGTTTTTTTATTTTTTGTTTATATTACTATTTGTTTTTAAAATTAAATCATCTCCTGGGTCGCTACATTACGGTCTTTACCATAAAGACTTCAATATTTGTTTTATCATCAGTTGAAGTACTTTTTAAAACTTTTTCTGTTTCAAGACATAGTTCAATATTTCTTTTTAACCTTTTTATAGTAAATTTATTGCTCTGCGAAATCATTTTTTCACAAACGTATGGATGAAGCCTTAATTCACTTGACAAAAGCTCCTTAGTTTTCCCATTTTCAGTACCTAATTTTATATTAAATAAAAGATTAAACTGCCTTGTTACCATAAATAATATAAATGGTATTTTCTCTCCCCTATATATAAGTTCATTCAAAATGTCTAGAGCCCTCTTTATATTCTTTTGAGATAAAAAATCAACTAAATTAAAAATATCATTTTCGCTCTTTTGAGGCATCATTGCCAAAATATCTTTTTTAGTAATCTCTTTTCCATTTGCAAATGATACTAGTTTTTCTACTTCATTTATTATAATATTCATATTGTTATCTACCTGAGAACAAAATAAAACAAGTTCTGATTTTCCTATTTTTGCTCCGGCACCTTCAAATAAATTTTTACAGATTTTCTGGAGAGATTCACCTTTTAATTTGTCAACTTTTATCACACATGCTTTTTTGTCTAGTTTTTTGATTTTATTACTCGGTTTTTCCCTATCGCTTAAAAACGTATAATATATAATCAATATACATAGAGGGGGTGGATTTTTTAAATATTCATTTAGCATAAGAAAATTTTTATTTTTCAAATCATTAGAATTTTTAGTTCCTGCATTATCCTCTAAAAATGTCGCCCTATATACAACTACTACCTTTTTATCGCTCATAAATGGCATAGTTTCACAAGCATCACTAATTGTCTCAAAATCTGTTTTACTACCATCAAATTTCGAATAATTTAGATCAATAAAATTTTTGTCAAGTACACTATTTGTTATATATTCAACATGATCTTTTATCAACTTTTCATCTGATCCACAAAATATATAACAATTATCTAATTCATGTTTTTTAATCTTTTTTTCAAGCTCTGCATAATTAATCAATTATTTCCTCCAACCCTTGTGAAAATTTTAAAACTTTATTTCCTATGATTATATATTTATTAATAATTGTTCCTGAAGGCACATATGTTTCATCATTTTCAAGTTTTACTATATCTTTAAATGGTATAATTTCATCCCTTCCACTTTTAAGTAATTCCACATTCTGTTTTTTATTTGTCTCCTGAGTAAAACATACTTGTGCTTCTAATTTATCACGATTACATATCAATTTAATAGTATATCTTTTTGAGAGACTTATAGTTGACTTACCAGTATAATTTTCAAAAACTCTATCTATTTTAACCGGCACTTTTAAATCATTTCCCTTAATATTCCCCGTGGTTACTGCAATAGCTGTCCGTTTGTATTGTATTAAAACCACATTATTCTTATTTACACTTATATAACTAACCTCTGGAAAAACTTTATAATTTTGAAATACTAAAACAAAAATAATACAAATCGGAACATACTTAAATTGCATATAGCCTTTTTTAATTCCAAGATAACATAGATATAATCCGAATACAACTAAACTTTCAATATAAGAAAAGTAAAGCATTTCTGGTAATAATGCTACAAGCACCTTTTGAATAAACTCTATAATCATTAAGACAGTAAACAAGCCATAATTTATTAAACTAAACAATCGATAAAAGGCACTGCAAACAAGCCCCATATTCCCAAGTATCACAACTACTGTATAAAAGGGTAATAACACTAAATTACTAAGAATAGACCCTAAACAAAAGGTTTTAAGTGCTACAACTGCATATGGAGTAGAGAATATTTGAGAACTTATACTCAAACTCAAAGATTCATTTAAAGTAGAAGGTAATTTATATAACGCCTTCCTTATTTTCTTGTTAAATACTATAATACCAAGAACACAAAGAAAAGAAAGCATAAATCCTATATCAAGAATATAAAAAGGTCTAAATACTAATATTATAATTGCAGCCAGACTAACAGATGATAGACTATCATATTTTTTATATACTTTGCTAGCTATTTTCAATATAAAAATCATTATAAAAGCTCTTATTGTGGATGATTGCCCTCCTGTGAATATCATGTATCCAAAAGAAAATAATAAAGCGATTTTATAACCAATAACAGTTTCTAACACTTTATAAACTATTGACATATGAAGACCTGATACACTTATAACATGACTTATACCCAGCTTTTTAAAATCTTCCTTTTGCACTTTTTCTATGTATCCACTATCTCCAAAACATACACCCATAACTAAAGCGGCCTTTTCTTTCCCTAAACTTTCGGAAAATTTTTCATATAATCCTTTTCTATAGCTTTCGATTTTTGATATTATATCTTCATCACAAATCTCATAACTTTTAACTGTATATGTTCCGACTATTCCCTTTTCATATACTGCTTCCTTTTTAAAATTACCATTTATCCAAACATTTCTTCCTTCACTTAATTCAAATATATTGCCTTTCAGATTAATCTTCTTATTGTTATATCTTGCTGAGCAATAATATGTACTTTTATCTGATATTCTCACTTTAAGTTTCGGATCGCTTGGTAAATTAATATTAAAATAAGAATAATAATTTATAATACCAATAATAAAAAAACAAACTACTAGGTAAAAAAACTTTTTATCTATAGTAAAATACATACTAGCTAAAAAAATCACAGCTATAAATGCACCTACAATAGGGTTGTTTATTAAAATCAAGCAAGTAATACAACCCATAAATATTGTTACTGCATAATACACTAAAGGTCTAGCCATAATAAAATATTATACCTGAAACATTATTTACGCAAAAGAACATATAAATTTATTCCTTACTTTTCTATTATAACATAAGCAATGTTTTAAATATGTTTTCAAGTATTATATACCTCCACAGCCCTATTTTATCCAATAAATCTTTAAAGTAATCAACTTGTCTTATTTATACTTTTTCAGAACATTTAAAAATATTTACATTATATATATAATATCTCTACATTTTTTATTTTAAAATAACCAACATAACTTGTACTAATAAATTAAATATCACCAAGGTATAAGCCGCTTTGTTTTTAAAAAAATGTTTTTCATATAAAAGCGATAAACAAAATATACTTTCTAGCAGTGCAAATACAATAAATATACTATCCATTACATTTATAATAACGAATTTATGTTTAATAACAATAATAAATATATAAAGGATACTAATTACAAATGAATTTCTTATAGAAATATTTTTTATATAATCATGGTTTATATTTTTGAGTGTTATATTTGTATTTGTATTTTGTAATAGAATTGCAAGGCAACAGCAAGGTAACAATATAAAATTTATGGACAAACTACAAATAAGTGTAAATGGCATTCCACCCCTAATAATTATACTTAATAATATTATAAAGATTTCACTTACCGCTAAAGTGCTTATAAATATATTTACTCTACTTATATAGTTAATAATTTTTTTACTATGCTGTATTAAATTTACTATATCTTCAAAATCATTTTCCTCCAAGAATATATTTGAAAGCTTTCTTACTACATTGCTGCATTCACTTCCTGCGCAAATGGATATATCAGAATTATTAAGGTACTCTAAATCAGTTAATGTATCCCCTACCGATGCAATAGAATGTCCTTTTTTATTTAAAACATTAACAATATCGCTTTTATGTTTAGGTGAAATTTTAGAGAAAATGCTAACACTTTCAATATTCTTTTCAAATTCATCTTTACTCATATAATCCATCTCTATCCCTGATAGAATTTCCTCTTTTGTGTCTGTAACCCCTATTAATTTCCCAAATGCAAAAGATGCTAATTTATTGTCTTCTTGATCTATGATAACTCTAATATTACTTTCCCTACAAGTGTTCATTGCTATATATGAACTTTCCTTTATCGGATTCTCAAAGCCTATTAACCCTACAAACACTAAATTACTTTCAATATTCTCATCAATGCTTGGTTTATAGCTGAAATTCCTATATGCATACCCTATAACGTTATATGCTTTATTGGACATATCTATATGAACATTTATAATATTCACAATATCATCCTCATTAATTTCTTTTTCTACACCATTAATTAAAATATGAGTGCATCTACTTAACATACCATCAAGCACACCTTTTACATTAGCTCTATATTTATCATCTATTTTATTTACAACTGTTTTAATCTTTTTTTCAGAATCATAAGGTATTTTAAATATTCTCCTGTATTTTGTCTCAAGATTACTATTTCTCGCAAAATTTTTATCCCAAAACTCGAGTATTTCATGTTCTTCCAAACTTTCAATAGAATTACGATCTCTCAAATGCGAGGAACCTTTATTAAAAAGCTTAGAATCGTTACAAAGTAGTGCTATACTAATTATTCTTTCTATAACCTCTTCAGTTTCTGGTTTCTGGTCCTTCATATCAATATGCCTATCATCACAATAAACTTCACAAAGAACAAGTCTATTCGCAGAAACTGCCCCAATTTTCTTCATGAATATTGTAGAAATATTAGTAAGTTCATATATAGTTGCAATACTTTTTACATATATATTTTTTTTATTTAATTTTTTAAATGTAATGTAAAAAAATAAATACAATATTATAATAAACATCGATGAATTAAACGTCAAAGAAATATAAATAAGCGAATTTATATTTTCATGAAGCCCATTATTTTTATATATAGTAAAAATCAATGTAATTATACCTGCTATTATAGTAATTAGCGACCCTCTATTAACAACTTTTGTTAAATTACCACTAAATAAACTGCTATTATTTTTAGATTCAAGTAACACTTTTATAATCTTTCCAATTTGTGTATTCATGCCAGTAGCAATGATTATACCCGAGCCAGAACCTTCAGTAATCAATGAAGATTTAAAAACAATATTTTTTATCTCAGAAAGATTCATAACCTCTTCCTCTATCTTCATAGAGTATTTCTCCACTTCATATTTTTCACCTGTTACTGAAACTTCTACTACCTTAAGATCTTCACATTCTAATATCCTAATATCTGCTGGAACATATTCGCCCTTTTCTAGGTAAACGATATCTCCAACTACCATTTCTTCACAACTTATTTTAACTATCTTTCCAGAACGTTTTACATAAGAATATGTTGTATTTAGATTATCTATTGCCATCAAACTTTTTTTCTCTTTATAATCTCCATTTATCAAAAGTATTACACTAAATATTATTATCAAAGTTACAAAACAACCTGTAATAATCAATCTATTATAAAATAGCATAACTATGCATGCTAGCGCTACAATAATCCATAACTGCTTTACTTGACTCGCTATCAAAATTAAAAGACTTTCAGTTTTAGGCTTCAATATGGTATTTTCACCATGGGTTTCTCTCATATATTTAATTTTTTCTTCATTCAATCCTGAATCAATATCAGAATTCAGCATTTCAACTACCCTCGTCATTGTTTTTCCATACCACTTCTTCATATTACCCAACCTATCCTTTTAAGTTTTTATCCTTTATAATCTTCGTACAATAAATAGAAGACTTTAGCATTAGCTACTAAAATCTCCTTAATTCTAAATAATTTAATCTTCTAATATAAAAAAACGCATTATACTAATCTTGATTAGAACATAAATTGCGGTTTTTTTTATGACATTTCTTATTCCTATTTATAATGATATTATTTGTACAACCACAATTATTGTTTCCACAACGATTGTTTCTACAGTTATTTCCATCAAACCCATCATCTTCAACTAGCAATAATAATACTAACCACCAACACCACATACATATTTCCCCCCTCTCTGAAGGCAAATATTCCTTATATAATTTTTTCTCATAAGTTTGTCCACTTTATCATAAGTTTGTCCATCTATACTTTCTTTTGTTGGTATATAATATTACACTTGCTGCAAAAATGTTACAACTAAGGATTAGAGATAAAAAAAACAACAGAATTATTCATCTGTTATTTTTTCATTTTTATTTCTCCATCAGAATAAATATACATTCCTTGTCCTTTTCTTTCATCATTTTCCCACTGACCCATATATCTTTCTCCACCAGAATAAGTATGGATTCCAATGCCATGTCTAAGTCCATCTTGAAATTCTCCTACATACGTATCGCAAGTAGGCCACGTACAAATGCCTTGACCACTTTTTTCACCATTAACCCACTGCCCTATATATTTTTCACCATCTGGCCAAGTATATATTCCATATCCATCTTTTTCATCATTAATCCATCCTCCTATATATTCTTCTCCACAAGAAAAAGTAAGGGTCCCTTGGCCACTCATTTTGTTATTGCTCCAATTTCCTACATATTTACTTCCATCAGCATAAATGAAAGTTCCAATTCCATGTTTCATGCCATTAATTCTCTCCCCTACATAGTTTCCCCCATGAACATGATGAGGTTTATCATCTATTTGATTGTTTTTATTTAAATTAATATTATTTAGTTTGATTTTATCCAAAGTAACTTTACTTAGTTTTATATTCTTCATATTAAAATTTCTCCTTCTACTTAAGTATATCCATCTTAAATATACTATATCACTATTTCCTAAAAGTTATGTTATATATTTGGGCAGAATAAAACCCATAGGAATAAATTCCTATGGGTAATTTTTTAAATTATATTATCTTTGAAATCCTCTGTTGTTCTGTTGTTTTTTAGCTCTTCTACAATCAGGACATCTTTGTGGTTCATTTTCGAATCCTTTTTCTTTATAAAATTCCTGTTCACCCTCAGTGAATACGAATTCTTGTGAACAATCTTTACATACAATAGTCTTATCTGTCATTTTAAACATGTCTCCTTTTTATTTATATTAAGATTTAAGATCTGATTTACTTTATATGCCTAAAAAGGTAATGTTTTAATCATATCAAATCTTGATGTTGTTGATTTTGCAATCCCAACTCACTTAGAATAACATAGATATTGTTAATATGCAATACATTTATATAAAATACTTTTGAAAAATACCAAATGTCTATTGTTTACATTGCCTAGCTATCTCTAAATTTATAGTACCTTTAACAAGATCAATAGCTTGTAGTTTACTATATCCCTTGTGTTTTATCTGTTCTTCCTCCTTTCTTGCAATTGCTTTATATGGATATTGTTTTTCATTATTCTCTACAACTTCTATTACGTAACCCCTGTATTCTTCCATACTCCACCTCTTATTATTTATTTAAAATTTTGTTCATAATTATATATTCTACATATATTATTTAAAACTAAACTGTAATTTAACTTCAATTTTCATACTTTATCATTTTGCTTGTTAACTTTAATTTTAATCAAAATCTCCTGTTTTTGTCCTCCTTCAATAAGGTCATTATAACACGTTTGCAATAGTTTGAATATTCTTTTATTGAAATTAAATCGAAAAAATTAATCGTTTTCATTTTCACTGCTTTTATCTAAATATCAGTTAATAAATTTTTTCCTTTTTATTAACTAATGCATGTAGTATAATTGTATATTATGATGAAATATACTAATGAAGGAGGATATTTATGAAAGATAATATAATAGAAACTGAAGATAATGTATTAAAATATCTTTATGAAAATAAAGCATCATCACCACAAAGCATATCAAAAATAAAACTTGCAATTAATTTAGGTAATGGTAAAGGCAATATTCGAGTATTAAAAGCCTCTCTTGAATCTTTAATGAAAAAAAGATTCATAACAAAGCAAGCAGTCAGAGGAAATTATAAAATTGAGATTAGTGGAATAGAGCATATTGAAAAAAATGATCTAGAAAATACTAATGAAATTGTTGAAACTGATATTCAAGAGAATTAAAAAAGAGCTGAAAGCTCTTTTTTTATAAAATAAAATAAAAAGCGGCTCAGATAACATAAAACTATGTATCTAAGCCGCAATATGTCTATTTAATTATCTGGAATAAAAGTGATTTAAAAGCAACTACTTACCCCTTAAGCACTATGTTTAGTTTACCATACAATACAGTTGTATTCAATAGCAATATGCAGAATTTTGTCGAATTATTCGATTCTAGCTATAGTTATTTTAATTTTTTTCACTCATTTGTATATTGTATCCTAAACTCATATAAAAATACAACTATTAAACATAATTTAAAATTAATTATTTTATATCTATCTTATCTACAAATTTACTTAATGTCTTTTCTCCAATACCACCTACTTTGGTAAGTTCATCCACCGACTTAAATCCTCCATTTTGCTTTCTATAATCAATTATAATATTTGCTTTAGCCTCGCCTATACCTGTAAGCGTCATTAATTCTTCTTTGCTTGCAGTATTTATATTAATGACACCACCTTTCCCTTTATTATCAGAAGTTGAAACAGTAGAGCTTTTGGTAGGATTTGTAGTACTACTATTAGATGTACTACCAATAGATGTGCTACCATTAGGCGTTTGTGTTTTGTTAACCTCACCATTTTTACTAATTACAATACAATCTTCATCATTTAGTTTTTTTGAAAGATTTGTAGCATTAAGATCTGCATCTTTTGTACCCCCACCTGCAAGTTTTATGAGATCAGTTACTCGACTGCCCTTTTTTATTTCGTAAACACCAGGGCTTTTTACAGCACCCTTTATATCCACTTTAATAATACTATCTTCTGATTTTACATTACTCTCTTCTACTTTTGGGGGTAATGAGGCCTTAACTTCGCCTGTATTGTTTTTTTGTGGAGTTTTATCGGTCTCAACAAATACATCTTTATAATCCGAAGTCTTAGTAGTTTCTTTTGGCCCCGACAAAACAAAACCAATAATTATAAAGATAATACTTATGCATAAAATAGCTATAGACCCTATTATTTTCTCTTTATTTTTCATAATTCCTCCTAGTAATCAACAGCTTTAATCATAAAATTTTTTCTTCCTATTTTTCCCTTATATATAGAATTATTGACAACTTTACGTGAATACTATCGCTAAGAAAGGTTTTTTTTGATATACTATAAATATTGAAAAACTTGGAGGTACCTATGAAGAAGTTAACTGCAATATTACTTACGTCACTTTTTTTATTTTATAATATACCAATAAAAGCAAACGCAATAGTAAAATCTCCCCCCTCAGGAATTTCCGCTGATAGTGTAGTTTTACTTGATGCCACTACCGGTAAAATACTTTATGAGAAAAATAAAGATTCTGCTTACCCACCAGCATCAACAACTAAGATAATGACTATACTTTTAGTTTTAGAAAAATCTAATTTAAACGATGTTGTAACGGTAAGTAAAAATGCATCGCTTGCTGATGGCTCTAGCATATATCTAGTTGAGGGTGAGAAAATCACTGTAAGAGAATTGTTATATGGATTAATATTAGCTTCAGCTAATGACTGCGCTGTAGCTCTAGCTGAACATGTAAGTGGTTCCACAGAAAAATTTGCAAAACTTATGAACACTAGAGCAGATGCTTTAGGCTGCAAAAATACCAATTTTGTAAATCCTAATGGTTTATATGATATAAAGCATAAAACTTCAGCTTACGCTTTATCATTGATTATGCAAGAACTTATAAAACATCCCGAGTACAAGGTGATTTCAACAACTCCATCATATAAAATGGCGACAACAAATAAGTCAAAGATAAGTCGACCTCTTTGGAATGAGAATAGGCTAATACATAAAGAGGACCCTAACTATTATTCAGGTTCTGAAGGTGGAAAAACAGGTTATACTACTGAATCACAACATTCTTATATTGCCGTAGCTACAAGAAACGGTCAAAGGCTTATAGTGGCTCTTGTACATGACTCTAAAAAAACTTTTTTCCCAGATAGCAGAGAACTGTTAGATTATGGATTCGAGAATTTTGAGCTCGTAAAACAATTCAGTAAGAATGATGTTGTATCAAAATTAACCTTAGATGATGGCACAGTACTTCCACTACTTGCCTCAAAGGATTTATATATTCTTAAAGCTAAAAACTCAACTTCAAAAGCAACTACTAAAATTTCGCAAAACAAACTAAATCTTTCATCTATCAAAAAGGGCGAATTAGTAAATACAGCCGTAATTTCTTTTGGTGGTGATACCTACCCTCTGGATTTAAATAGTGGAATTGACTATACTAAAAAAAACGTGTCTCTTAAAAATAATATTTTAAGTAATTCTTCACTAAGTACTAATGCATTTTCTGGTTTTAAAAACATGATAAAATATATTTTTATTGTCTTTGCATTATTAATAGTTTTTTTAAGAATAAGAACTCTTAGGCGAAGAAAAGCAAGGAAAAGAACAAATAGTTTTATATATAATAGTAGAAATAGGAAATGGTAAAAAACACCAGATGTAAACTAACTTAATAGTTTACATCTGGTGTTTTTTTATATCTTAATTTCAAATTTATGTTTCAGATTTTAGTTTACTTATTAAGTTATTTATATCCTCTGGTAGATTCGACTCAACTGTAAGTCTCTCACCAGTTCTCGGATGTGGGATGATTAGCTTATAAGCATGTAACGCTTGCCTATCAATATACTCACTTTCAACTGTTCCATAAAGGCTATCACCATAAAGAGGATGACCAATATGGCTTAAATGAACACGAATTTGATGTGTTCTACCAGTTTCCAAAGTAACTTTTAATAAATCACCATTTTTAAAAGACTTTATAACTTCATAATGAGTTATACTTCTTTGTCCCTCATCACAAACTTCTCTCCTTGCACTATCCTGATTTGGATTCCCAATAGGCAAGTCAATAGTCCCTGATTTATTTTCCATATTACCATGTACAACAGCTATATAACTCTTCTCAAAAGTTTTATTATTTAAGTCTTTATCATCTGACTCTTTACTACTGACATCTTTGCTTTGCATGTCCCTTGCTAGCGCCATATGTGAATATTGGTTTTTTGCAATTATTATAAGACCTGAAGTATCCATATCTAACCTACTCACCAATCTAACAATACATTTTTCATTTTTTTCTTTAAAATAATATAAAACTCCATTAGCGAGAGTTCCACTAGGATATCCATGAGTTGGATGAACAACTATGCCTGGCCTCTTATTTATAATAATAAGGTCTATATCCTCATATGCCACATCTATTTCCATTTTCTCTGGTTCAATATTCTGATGCTCATCTGTCTTCATATCAATATCTATTACATCATCTGAGCTTATTCTATGATTTAACTTGGCCACGTTATCATTAACCCTTATTTTCCCAGTAAGGCCTGAGCTTTTTATAAATCTACCAGATAAATTCTCCGTATACTTTAAATAATCTCTCAATTTTTCATCTTTGATATTTGCGCCAACTACATAAGTTAACTTATTATCAAGCAATTGCAATTACTTCTATTTCTACTAAAGCATCTTTAGGAAGTTTTCCTGCTTGAATGCAGGATCTAGCTGGTGGATTTGTTGTAAAGTATTTTGAATATATTTCATTCATTTGCGCAAAATCATCCATATCTTTTAAGAAAACTAAAGTTTTTACTACCTTGTCTAAACTAGATCCGGCTTCTTCTAATATAGCTTTTACATTATCTAAAGATTGTGCTGTAGCCTTTTTTATATCATCGTTTATAAATTCTCCAGTCACTGGATTTATTGCTAATTGTCCTGAAGTATATAATACATCGCCTACCTTAACCGCCTGTGAATATGGTCCAAGAGCCGCTGGTGCATTATTTGTGTTTATAATGTTCTTTTCCATTTTTTTCCTCCTAATAATTTTATAATATTAATGCATTAGTTCGTGGTCATCACCTAACGTAACTACTACATCAAAACTTTTATCACTTGACGATAAGAATTCAATATTATCAATTTTAAAATCAGTTTGTAGACTCGTCTTCATATCTTCGCTACCATTGTACACTATAATCTTACTTTTAACAGTAGCTTTACCTGTTTGTGTTTTTGCTTCATTATACCCTTTTTCGACTAGGTATGTTGAAAAATCCTTAGCCAAGCCTGTTTTTTTGGTACCATTTATCACCTTTATCTTAAGCTTTGACTTATTAACAGCCTGAACTTTATTATCACTTAACTCTGAAATAACCTTTTTGTTAAGGGCTTCATCATACACTACATATGATACACCATTTATATACTTTTCCGCGCCTTTAAGTGTCTCCATAGAAAGTTTATCATTATCAATACTAGCAAATATGTATCCAAACTTAAATATCTCACTAGCATCCATATTAGTTTCTATAGCGCTTTTAACCGCAGTTAAAACACTCGGAATTTTAAATATTATAAATGGACTTTTCACTTTTTCCATAACCTTTGCGATAAATATATGTTGATTTTCTATTCTTCCTAAATCACCATTTGCCAAGCCTGAACCATCAGTGTTTTTTCTCCACCTGAAAAATTCCTCAGCTTTTTTGCCATCCAAATGAACTAGCCCTTTTTTGAAATGAATGCTCAAATCTTGCGTAGGGTCATCATAATCCATTTTTCTTGTTATGTTAATATCAACACCACCGATAGCATCAATCAATTTATCAAAGCCCTTATAATTGACTTTTGCATAGTAGTTTATTTTAACACCTATTAATTTTTGTACAGCAGCTACTGCAGAAGTCACACCGCCAATAGCATGTGCTGCATTAATCTTCTGATTCCTACCATTTATAGTTATTAACGTATCTCTAGGAATAGATACCATACTAATTTTTTTATCACTTGCATTATAATGCACTAATATCATTGTATCTGTTCTCTTAGGATCATTAGCATTTGTTGAACCAGCCGTCCCCACATCTACACCCATAACCAGTATATTACAAGATTTTCCACTTGTCTGAATCCTTGTTATATCATCATTATTTAATTTTGATGATAAATCTACTGCAGTATCATTAAACCCAGCTAAGTATAAATAAAGTCCTCCAGAAACCAAAACAAGAATTGCCACCAAAAGAGCAGCGGTTTTAATGGCAAATCTCTTATAATTTATTGTTTTTCTTTGTTTTTTATTATTACTCATCTTTTCTCCTACTCTTTTCACTTAATAAATAATTTCTTGCGTAAATTGTATCTATATGCAATAATTGTTTTTGACTTATAACATATTTTATAGTATTCTCCAAACACAATATTACCGCAGCATCCAAATTCACCTTACTTAACCTTCTTACCTCGTCTATAGCATTAAATGTCCTTAATGGTTCAATGTAATCCGATAAAAATATTATCTTTTCTAAAATACTCATATCTTTTCTTCCAGTAGTATGATACTTAATAGAATTTAAAATATCCTCATCGTGAATATCCATTACGTCTCTTGCTATTATACTTCCCACTAGTCCATGAATGATTTGTGGGCTTTGTTTGCTTACTTCGTCGAGCTCTATTTTATGGTCCGTAGCCATTTTTATAAGTTGCTCATTCGATAAATTCTTAGCGCAATCATGAACTAATCCTGCAATCCGTGCTTTTTCTATATTTTGCCCATATATAGTTGCGAGTTCTATTGCAGTTTTACTAACGCTTACACTGTGTTTAAATCTACTTTCTTTTAAATTTTTCTTTATATAATCAAGTATTTCCTTTTCATTCCACATTTAAGTCCCACCCCCTAATATTACTTTAACACAGAAAAAAAATTATGTACCTATTTTATTTATATATTTTACTTTTCTTGTAAAATTAAAGCTTATTTATATAATTTAAGCTTCTCAACAATTTTCTCTACACCTTTAGGTAGAAGATAATTAATATTTCTACCTTCTTTTATACTTTTCCTAATACTTGTTGATGATATATCTATAATTGGCATATCAAGAAAAATTATTTTATTATGATATTTATTTTCTAAATACCTTTTCTGTTCAAGTATTTTTTCTAATTCAAATCCTGCCCTATTATAAACCACTAGCCGACAACTATTTAAAAGTCTATCTACATTCTTCCAATTATCTAGATCTATCAAACTATCTGCGCCAATCAAAAAATACCATTCAGTTTTAGATTGTACATTACTAAAAAGTTCAATAGTTTCATATGTATAACTATTCTCTTTTTTATTTATTTCATAATCACTTATTTCAAAGTTGCTCTCACCTTCTATTGCCTTATTAACTAAATCATATCTGATTTTAGAATCTGTAATTTGTTTATTTAGTTTATTTGGTGGATTTCCTGCTGGCATAAATAAAATCTTGTCTAGTTTTAGACTATATAACGCTTCATAGGCAATATGAATGTGACCTATGTGAATTGGATCAAAAGTACCTCCAAAAATGGCCTTTTTCACTGTAACACCTTCTTTATATTATAATAGGACAATTTAACTAAAACAATAGAAAGTTTTTAACTTTGCATAGAAGAAAAAGCATGTAACATTACATGCTTTTATGGTAATTCTATTATAGGTTTTTTTATAGACCTCTTGTACAATACACATTTGCTACCGATACTTTGAACTGCCTCAGCACCTATCGATTCACAAA
The DNA here is from genome assembly GCF_026650985.1 of Clostridium estertheticum. Classification (GTDB taxonomy): domain Bacteria; phylum Bacillota; class Clostridia; order Clostridiales; family Clostridiaceae; genus Clostridium_AD; species Clostridium_AD estertheticum_C. Next base: position 321,284 of record NZ_CP086239.1, on the reverse strand, counting down.
TTATATCAGAAGCTTCTCTAGCCGTTAACCCACTATTATTTAAAACCTTAATCTTAATGATTTCTCTAGATTCTAAGGCCTCTTCTATTTGCTTTAAAAAATTTTGTTCTATTCCAGCTTTTCCGAGCTGAAACAATGGTTGCAATTTATTGCCAAAAGTTCTTAAGTAACTTCTTTGCTTGCTTGTAATCATAATATCCTCCTACATGCCTTCTTAAAAGATAATAATTATCTTTTATGCTAAATATTCAAATTCAAAGTTTTGTAATCTTACTAAATCACCGTCTTTAATTCCTTTTTCAACTAAAGTATCAAAAACTCCCTTATTCTTCAAAACTTTATGGAAATATTTAAGAGAATCAGGCTCATTTATATTAACTGCACTTAGTAATCTATCAACAAAAGTTCCTTCAACAACAAAAGTCCCTTGAGAATCTTTCTCTACAGTGTATGTAAATCTCTTCTCCTCTATTACGAATTTTTCTTCATCATTTATTACTAGTTCCGTAACTGGAATAGTAGATAATATTCTAGCTGCTTCTTTCATCAAATCTTCTACGCCTTGATTTGTAGCTGCAGATATTTTAAATATTTTACTATCGTCATATCCTAATTCATTTAATCTTTTCTTAAAGTTTTCAAACACTTCATCATCGAAAAGTAAATCGCTTTTATTTGCAGCTATTATTTGAGGTCTATCCCATAATTTAACACTATATTTCCTAAGTTCGTTATTTATTTTTATAAAGTCCTCTACAGGATCTCTACCTTCAATACCTGAAATATCAACCACATGGATGAGCATTCTAGTTCTCTCAATATGTCTTAAGAATCCTATTCCGAGACCTACGCCTTCAGCTGCACCTTCAATTATTCCTGGAATATCTGCCATAACAAAATGCTGTGCACCCTTAACACTTACTACTCCTAAATTTGGTTTTAAAGTTGTAAAGTGATAATTAGCAATCTTAGGTCTTGCTTTTGATACTACTGACAATAATGTTGATTTTCCTACATTTGGGAAACCTAATAAACCAACATCAGCTAAAATCTTAAGTTCAAGCTTAATCCATCGTTCTTCCCCTGGCATACCTGGTTCAGAAAAATTAGGAGCTTGCCTTGTAGGTGTGCAAAATTTAACGTTACCTTTTCCGCCTTGTCCAGCTTTGCAAACTCGATAAGTTTCACCATCATGAGCTAAATCATACATTATTTTGTTTGTTTCCATATCACGTACAATAGTACCCATAGGAACTTTAACATACAAATCTTCTCCAGCTTTTCCATAACACTTAGAGCCAGAACCGCCTACTCCATTTTTAGCTACGAATTTTCTTGCATATGAAAAATCTAATAACGTAGTCATACTAGCATCAACTACAAATATTACATCTCCACCATCTCCACCATCTCCACCGTCTGGTCCACCGAGAGGTATATATTTCTCTGTTCTAAACGAAACAGCTCCATTACCACCGTTTCCTGATTTTACAAAAATCCTGGCTGTATCAATAAACATATATTTCACCTTACCTTAGCGCATTTTCAATTTTTATATCTTGTTTAATTTTAATAAAAGTTTTATTATTATCAAAATAGCATCTATAAATCTTTAAACTTATATTTATATATTGCCACCTATCTCTGTTTTCTATGTAAAATTGTATATACTTCTAATTTATTAATTTATATTCTCCAAAAGAGAATTTTAAAAAAGCACCCTTTAAGGGTGCCTTAAATTATTCAGCAATAGACATTTCTTCTTCAACAACAGGATAAACGCTTGCTTTTTTCTTCATTTTTCCCATTCTTTCGAATTTTACTATTCCACTAATTTTAGCGAAAAGAGTATCATCTCCACCTATTCCAACATTGTTTCCTGGATGGATTTTTGTTCCTCTTTGTCTTACTAAAATATTACCTGCAAGAACGAATTGTCCGTCTGCACGTTTAGCTCCAAGTCTCTTAGATTCACTGTCTCTACCATTTCTTGTACTACCTACTCCTTTTTTATGAGCAAATAATTGTAGATTCATAACTAACATAGCCTTACACCTCCTCTACTTCCACTTTTATATATTTACCATAAGTAATTTCTACACTTTTAAGTCCAAGTATCATTGTTTCAAGTAAAACTTGACATCTTTCAATATCTTCTAGAGTTTGACCTTCTAAATTTAAATTTAAAAATCCATCATCCATATCATACTTTACCTTAATTTTCAAAACTTCCTCAATCCCAATAATAGTAGTTTGAGAAATTGCTGAAATTGCACTACAAATTAAATCAACATCCAACTGTTTTTCTTTAGGCATTGCATGACCTTTTATTTTAAAAGAAACTATTTTACCAAGACTTCGAACAAATCCAACTTTAACCATTACTAAGCTTCTATCTTCTCGATTTGAATTTTAGTATATGATTGTCTATGTCCTTGTTTCTTTCTATAATCTAACTTTCTCTTAAATTTGAAAACTATAATCTTTTTAGCTTTTCCTTGTGCTAATACTTTAGCAACAACTTTAGCTCCTTCAACTACAGGTTTTCCAACTATCAAACCATCTTCCTTACCTACTGCAAGAACTTCATTTAACTCAATTGTTGTTTCAACTTCAGCATTCAATTTTTCAACGAATAAAACGTCTCCTTCTTGAACTCTGTATTGTTTTCCACCAGTTACTACAACTGCGTACATAAAATACACCTCCTTGATCCAGTCTCGCCATCCCAGGTACATACCTAATAATAAAGTATGTTTACAACCTTACGTGTGCGGTCTACAAAGGACATTTTAACATATAAGAAGATGTTTGTAAAGTATATTTACCCATATATCTTATATGTTTGCAAATTTCTTATTTGATTTGCAAAAATTAGCGATTCTACTTTAAATTTATCCAAATGAGGAATAAAATTTACATAAATTTTATTTTCTATAGCACCTATTTGCCTTGCAAATTCTAAAACATTATCCATGATATCTTTCTTATAAACTTCACCAATTTCAATATATATGTCTAATAAAACCTGTTCACTGTTAATCTTAAAAATTTCATTTCTAATTAAAAATTGCATATAAGCTAATTTAACCCTACTACTCTTCCCACCGCAGACCGTGCAAGGTTCCTCAATGAATTCATATATAGACTTACCTCGCCTCCTCCTTGCAATCTGGACTAGGTTAAGCTCTGTAAATGGATAAATCACTGTCTTATTTTTATCGTCCTCAAATCCATCTCTTAGAACACTTAATATGCTTTTTCTAACATCTATGTCCTCAGTATCAATAAAATCTATTATAATGATTCCACTTAGATTTCGAAGTCTTATCTGCCTTGCTATTTCTGTCGCTGCCTCAATATTAGTAGTTTGTGCAGTCTTTTGAATCGAACGACTTTTTATATTTTTCCCTGAATTAATATCAATTACATACATTGCCTCAGTTTTATCAATAACAATATTCCCACCACATTTTAGTGTAATCCTGTGATTTCGTAGACTTAGTATTTCTTTTTCTATTCCATAATAATCGAATAACATCCTACTCTCATTATGAAGTTCAACCTTTACATCAATGTCAGATCGAGTCTGCGTACTTTTTTTCGCAAACTCAAAATCACTTTCATTATTCAATACTATTTTAAAAGTGTTTTTATCTAAAATATCACGCAATGTTCTGTTTAGCGCCCCTGCATCACTAAATAACAAAATAGGGTTTCTTGAATACTCAGAGCGTTTAATAAGGTTCTTATATATCTCATATAAAGCTTCAACTTCATCATTTAAAGTATTGATATCAACCTGGGCAGCATTAGTTCTAATCATTACCCCAATATCTTTCGGTTTAATTAATGCCCTCTCAACCAACGCTACAAAATCTTTATTATTTATTTTTTTTGAAAAACTAATATTTTTATTCATATTAACAACAACGCAGTAAGTACCGGGAATACCAAAAGCACTAGTTACTTTTGCCCCTTTTTTATCTATTGCCTCTTTTAGAACTTCTACTATAAGTTCATCACCTTTTTTTATCTTGGTATTATGAAACTTTTCATCAAGATACATATAACAATCTTTATTATGACCAATATCTATAAAAGCACACTTAATTGCTGGAACAATATTTTTTACTACGCCTTTATAAATTTCCCCTGGAACTGGTCCACTATTCTCTTCCTCTATAAAACATTCCTTTAGTTTGTTGTTTTCCTTTATTGCTATCCTCAAAATCTCTTCTTGTCTTTCAATATATATTTCTTTCATTTTGACCCACTCCTATTTTACTATTTTAGAAAAACTCGCTAAGAGTGACTAATTTTTCATCTTTATATGCATACATTTCTTCGCGAGTTATATCAACAAAAGTCTCTTTATTAATAAACTCTAGGTTTTCCTTTATATATTCACAAAGTAGACTAGCAGATAAATTATCTCGACTACCGCAAGAAATAAGGACTTTAATAGAAATCACAAAATTATCTACGTTATAATCGAACTCATGAATAAATTGTTTTATATTAACCAACTTTTCTCCACTTTTTTTGCTGATTTTAATAATATTCCATTCGTCCAAAGCACATAGATCATCCATTTTTTCTTTAATACCTTCTATATCCGTGCATTTAAATTTAATAGTGTATCTAGCTGCATCAATAATTGCCATAGCTTGCTTTTGCTTTGTTCCCTCAACCGGGATTACTTTTACAACATCCAAAATTTTAATTCCACGTGGTGTATTCTCATTCATTTTATCCATAATATAGTTTTCATCTAGTTCGTCAACTAGTACTACATCCATATATTCACCATTTGAATGTACCCCCACTGACAATGGTTGCGCGATAGATACTGCCATGTGAGGATTGAAACCTTTTGAATACCCAATTGGAAGTTCTGATCTTTTAATTATCTTTTGGATAGTTCTCATTAAATCTAAGTGAGCAACAAATTTAATCTCACTTTCCTTACTATACTTGATTAAATAACGCACCGTTAAAACACGTCCCTTCTTTAAAGTTAACATTAACCCCACACTGCGTGCAGCCATCTTTGCAATTTTGAGTTAATTCTACTTTTTTAGCTTTTTCATTTTCATTTATTAAATACTCTTTATTTACACCAATATCTATGAAATCCCATGGAAGTACTTCATCATAACTTCTTTCGCGATAAGCATAGAAATCCCCAGAGACTCCGCATTCCTCCATCGCTTCCTTCCATATTTCAAAGTTAAAATATTCGCCCCAACCATCAAATTTTGCACCTTTTTCAAATGCCTTTATTATAACATCACAAATTCGTCTGTCGCCTCTAGCCATAACTGCCTCTAAGTACGAAACTATTGATTCATGATAATTGTATGTAACTGCCTTACTTTTGATTGCATACTTAACTGCCTTTATTTTTTCAACTACATCCTCCATTCTGCTTTGAGGTACCCATTGAAATGGAGTAAATGGTTTCGGTACAAATATAGCTGTACTTGTAGTAACTCTTAATCCTCTTTTTCGTGTTTCTTTCGGGATTTTAAAGTATTCCCCTGCAACTTTATCTGAAAGCTCTGCAATGCCACGTACATCCTCTAATGTCTCATAAGGAAGTCCCACCATAAAGTAAAGTTTTATAGTTGACCAACCTGAAGCAAATACACTACTAACTGCTTCTAATACTTGCTCTTCTGTTACACCTTTATTTATAATATCTCGCATTCTCTGTGTCCCTGCTTCAGGTGCAAAAGTTATACCAGTTTTTTTCACCTTTTGTATTTCCTTAATTAAGTCCACCGAGAAAGAATTTATCCTAATAGACGGCAGCGATACACTAACGTGGTCCTCCTTATTTTTCTCTATAAGGGTTGTTACAAGGTTTTTAATATCAGAATAATCACAAATACTTAAAGAGCTTAAAGATATTTCTCTATATCCGGTACTCTTTAATAATTTATCTGCTTCATCGATAAGGGTAGCAGTGCTTTTTTCTCTAACTGGTCTATATATCATTCCAGCCTGACAAAATCTACATCCATTGGTACACCCTCTAAATGTCTCGAGTATTACCCTATCATGTACTATTTCAGTATATGGAACTACTATTTTCTCTGGATAAGCAACTTTATCAAAATCTACTACAAATCTTTTCTTAACACTCCTGGGAACATCATCATATTTAGGTTTAAATTCACGTATAGTATTATCCTCATTATAAGATACCTCATATAATGAAGGAACATATACTCCCCTTATTTTAGATATTTCTCTTAAAAATTCTTTCTTCTTGCCTTTATAGTTTTTATAAACATCTAATACCTCATTCATTATCTCTTCACCATCACCAAGTTCAAAGAAATCCACTATATCGTATAATGGTTCAGGGTTATAGGCACATGGACCACCAGCCATAATTATAGGTTCATCGTCACCTCTCTTAGACGCTCTTATAGTAATGCCTGACATATCAAGCATATTAAGAATGTTTGTGTAACTCATTTCATATTGAAGAGTAAATCCTAAAAAGTCAAACTCTTTTAAAGAATCCTTACTCTCTAATGCGTACAAAGATATATTGTTATCTCTCATTTGTTTTTCCATATCTGGCCAAGGTGCAAAAGCTCTTTCACAATAAGTATCAACTCTTTCATTCAAAACATGATAAAGTATTCTACTTCCTAAATGTGACATACCCACCTCATATACATCTGGGAAACAAAAAGCAAATCTTATATCAATTTTATCTATATCTTTATAACAACAATTTAGTTCTCCACCTATATATCTAGCAGGTTTTTCAACCTTAAACAAGATATCATCGGAAATTTTATTCATAGAAACCACTCCTCGTTTTTTCATCTACAGTAAATAATTATTTACGTACATTACATTATTTTATTTTAACACATGAGTCTTAAATCTCAAAACTAAAAATTTTTATCCTTTAAAATAAAATAACCAACCTAATAATAGGTTGATCATTTTGATGCAAGATATATCATAAAATATGTTTTAATTTTTTAATATCAATATATTCATTTAAACTTATATTACCATATGTTTTTATTGCTTCGATTATTTCTTCCTCATACAATGTCTCGATTACGCACATATTTCCATCAAGTACAGTAAACAAATTATATTTATTTTTATCAATTATTCCTAAAACATATAATAAGCTTTTCTCACAAAAAATAGATATACTTCTATTCTCCACATATCCTCGCTTTATAAATCTATATTTTTTCTTAATAATGTAGCCCATAATCAAATATACTATCCTTTCCTTCTCTTTAATTGAAGATATTAAAATAAATATTGAAATTAAGCCTAAATTAAAATTCCCCCTATTTGCAGATACACTTATAAAATATATAAGCATAAAAACACTTCCAAGAATCATACTAACCCTAATTGTGATTTCATTAGCTCTTCTATAGATATTATTAAAACTAAGCATATCACGAAGCACCCTCCCCCCATCTAATGGGAAAGCTGGTATAAGATTAAATATACCTATTGCTAAATTGCTATTACAAATCAAATCAAAATAAGGCCTTTTAAATATTATAAATAGAATATAAAAAATGAATGCAAGTAATAAGTTTAGTAATGGTCCTGATAAAGAAATTATTAAATCCTCTTTGGCATTTGCTTCATCTAAGTCTTTAAGCTTAAGTACTGCACCTACAGGAAGTATTTCTATATCAAAACCAGAAAACCCTAAAATTCTTGCAGTTAAATAATGCATTAACTCATGGAGGAATACGAAAACAAAAGATATTACTAATTTCCCTTTAAATCCTAATACTATTAGCAAAATAATATACGGTATAAATAACTTACTTATTTTTATCAATTAATCCCCCAAAGCAATTACTAAAGATGCAAAAAAATCACTCCATTTACTAAAAATTAATATTATTATTTATTCCATTTTCCTTAGGTATCGTACTTTTAACTTTATCTAAAAATTTTATCGTAATTGTTTTCACATCATTAAATCTAATGTCCCTTACTTTTCCAAGTAATATACTATAATTATATTGTTTATTTATCGCTTCCTTAGAATAATTATATGCAAATTGTGTTTTCGGTGTAATAACTACTTTGAGAAGCAAAACAATAATGAATAATGTAAGAACTCCAATTAACTCCCTTGTTAATCTCTTTATATATAAATCTGATACACTGCTATGTTTATAGTTTTCACTATGAAATTTATTTGTACCTCTTTGCCTTCTAGCTAAATTATTATAATAGCTTTGGTACTGCGTATTATAATTTCCCATTTGCTCCCCCTTATACAATCTTTTACTCTTTATATATATTTAATTTTCAGCATTTATATTACAAATTATAAGAAAAAAGATATATTAATCATCTAAAACAAGAAAAGCACTGTATAAATACAGTGCTCCCAATCATATATTATTAATATTCACGATCTTTTAAACTTCTCATCAAAACTTCAGCTGTACCTAAATTTGTAGCAAGCGGAATGCAATGTACATCGCATAACCTAAGAAGTGCTGAAATATCAGGTTCATGAGGTTGAGGTGTTAGTGGATCCCGAAGAAAAATTATCATATCCATTTCACCCTGAGCAAGTTTAGCACCTATTTGTTGGTCGCCTCCGAGTGGTCCTGATAAAAATCTAGTAACAGGAAGACCAACTTCTTCATTTATTAATTTCCCTGTTGTACCAGTTCCATATAATTCATGTTTAGCTAAAATATCCTTGTATCGTTTTGCAAAGTCAATCATATCTTCCTTTTTTTTATCATGTGCTACTAATGCTATTCTCATATCTTTCCCCCCTAGTGTAATTTTTATAAAATATATTAAATCATCGCATATAGCGCTGAAATATCATCAAAAGTTTATTTTATTTCTTCTCATCCCTACATTTAACACAAGTCCTAGTGATATAAAACATGTCAGCATCGAACTCCCACCATAACTCACAAATGGAAGGGTTATTCCTGTAATAGGCATAAGTCCAATGGTCATCCCGATATTTTCCATTATTAAAAACAGCAAACTCGAAATATACCCCACACATAATACAGTTCCAAAGATATCCTTAGATTCTTTCGCAATTTTTATTAATCTATATATAAGAACACCATATAATAACAGTAACAATAATGCACCAATAAGTCCCCATTCCTCTGATAAAACCGCAAAAATAAAATCTGTATGATGTTCTGGAATAGAATTAAATTGCACTCCGTTTCCAAATCCACGTCCAAAAATTCCTCCTGAACCTATAGCAAGTTTTGATTGATCCAGTTGAAGTCCAGCACCTGTTACATTTTTGCCAGGTGTAAAGACTGATAAAAGTCTTACTTTCCAGTAAGATTGCATTAGTGGTGAATTCCATACACCAATAACTAAAATCAAAATTGAAGTTATTCCTCCAATTATCACTTTATAATTTAGTCCTATACAATAAAATATACCAAGCACTATAAAAAAGCTAACCATAGTCATTCCCATATCCGGTTGAATAACAATTAATAACATTGGCACTGCCGCATAAAATATTAACTCTAGCAGATTTTTAGGATCATTGATTTTCCCTTCCATTTCATCTAATTTCTTAGCAATCATTATTGTCATACCAATTTTAGCGAATTCTGAGGGTTGTATATTGACCGGGCCAATATTTATCCAAGAATTTGCACCATTAGTAACTTTTCCAAAAACATCACCAATTATTAGCAGTATAATGCTTGCCCAATATATTATAACAGCATAATTTTCTATTAACATATAATCAAAAGCCAAAAGAATACACATCACAACAAGACCTACTATAAACCATATGATTTGCAATTTAAAAATGTGAGTTTCATAATTCTTTACCGTGGCACTATAAATATTTACACATCCAAAAATTACGATACAAATCGTAATTATAATTGTAACATAATCTAATTCTCTTAAAAGTTTCTTATTAAATCTTAGGCTTTGTAGAAATTTCATGATTAAACCTACCTCCATCTCAAATATGATTATATCATATAAAAATAAAATAGCTATGCATAAGTTGATAATTATACATAGCTTAGATCCCTTATCTTTTTATCTTTTTTATTGGTATATTGGCAATTAGTGCTGGTGAATTTCCTTCATACTCATCTTTTGTTGTTAATCTAACCTCTATATCTCCAGTTTCTATTTCAGCGTATTTTGAAATTACCTGTAGTATGTCACTTTTAATCATTTCCAAAAAATCAGGCGAAATGTCTGCTCTATCATGTATTAAAATTAGTTTTAATCTATCACTTGCAATATCCTTTGAGAAAATCTTATTAGAAAATATTTTCAATACATTCATCTATATCCCCCCTCATATCGCTTTAAACATTCTTTTTAAAGTAGCAAAAAAGCCTGCCTCACTTGATGATCCATTCAGTGAAGCATAGGTCACTTCCTCGCCCATTATTCGCCTTGCTATGTTCTTAAAAGCGAGTCCAGCAATTGACTTGTCATCTAAAACAATCGGCTCCCCTTTATTAGTAGAAATTGTAACCTTCCTATCGTCTGGCACAACTCCAATTAATTTAATTGCAAGGCATTCTATAATATCATCTACAGACAACATATCCCCATTTTTTGTCATTTCATAATTCATCCTGTTTATTACAACCTCATGCCTATCAATTCCTTTAGAATCTAATTTCCCTATTACCCTATCTGCATCTCTAACAGATGTAAGCTCTGGATTTACAACTATAATAGCTCTATCTGCTCCAACTATAGCATTTTCAAACCCTTGCTCAATTCCAGCAGGACAATCTATAATAACATAATCAAACTCTTCTTTTAACTCGTTTACAACCATGAGCATATCTTTTATATTAATGTCATTTTTATCTCTTGTTTGAGCCGTTGGCAATAGAAATAAATTATTAAATCTTTTATCTTTTATTAAGGCTTGTTTTAATCTACATTTTTTTTCTATAACATCTACTAATGTAAAAACCACTCTATTTTCAAGTCCCATCAAGACATCGAGGTTACGAAGTCCTGTATCTCCATCAATTACTACAACCTTCTTATCCATTGATGCGATAGCTGTTCCTATATTTGCTGTGGTCGTCGTTTTACCTACGCCACCCTTACCCGAAGTTATAACTATAGATTCTCCCATGTGAACTCCTCCATTAAATATATTTATTAGGTAAATACGGTTCTACAATAATATTTCCATTTTTAATTTTTGCTACCTCAGGATATTTAGGTTTTACTTCATCTTCAGGAGACCTTGTTACAATGTCACCAATCTGAAGTATTTGAGGTTCTAACTTAAATGCGGCAATTATAGCTTTATCATTACCATTAGAACCCGCATGAACAACTCCTCTTAATGTACCAAATACAATTATGTTTCCTGCTGCATATATTTCGGCTCCTGGATTTACATCACCAATTATAATTATATTACCAGGATAATTTATACTTTGTCCACTTCTTATTGTTTTTCTCAAAAATTTAGTTCTTCCCTCGTATATTCCAGTAAACACATTTCCAATAGGTTCTTCTTGATTTTGAAAAATACAATCACTAATTAGAAATTCATCAAATAATATTTCCTTTAATTTTCTACTTTCCCTCTCATTTATGTATTTTAGCTCAGTAGTTATTTTTAGTGTGCTACCTTTGTAGAATTTTCTTCCCTGCGCAAGCTTATCAATTAAAGACTCTAACATATCATCAAAATCACTAAAATGGTTCATATTTATAACTACATTTAATCCTTCTTTATTTCCTTTAATAACTATTTTATCTGTAACCATAATTTTAACCTCCTAGCTCTCATCTGGGGTGTGTGGGACACTAAAATAAATAAAAAGTCCCTAAATCAATTATTAATTATTTTTCTGTATAATTGAACTGTTACATAACTTAACTTATCATATTATTTCAACACAATACAAGTAAATTCCTGCTTAATTTTAATATTAATATTTATATATATATATATTCATGCTTATAAAATCAAATAAACTCCAACAAACAAATTTGTCAGAGTTTATTTGCTAAGTATTCTACCAACCTTTTAATAATAAACTAAAAGTACTTTCCTTAAAATCCCCACTCTCTCTTCATATATTCCTTTTGGGATAATTTATACGTAAACTTATACATAAAAATAGAAATTATTAAATTGTATATTGCCTGATATATTATTACTCTCATATATACATCTTGTTTTATAAAAAACAAGATAGAAAATAGTATTAACCCCTTTACTAAACTTAACACAAAAGATGATATTATTGGGAAAAATGATTTTTCAATAAATATATTTTTACCTATTTTCGCAGCAACAAAACACATAAGCATATTGCTTAGCATATTGATTCCAATCGCATTTAAGAAATACACATCCTGTAGCGCTCCAGTGAAAACACCAATTATAACTGCATCTCTTGGAGAACTAACAATAGAGTAACACAGTGCAAATGTAAATAGTAAGCTTGGATATACACCATTAATCTTAAGTAAAGGCATTAAAGTATTATCTAATATTAGAAATAGAATACATAAAAATACTACTGTTAATATTCTCTTCATAATACAACTCCTAATATTTTATTTCTCCAGTTTTTGTATCTGTTGGTACCACAATGAAAACCTCTTCTATCTTTGAAAAATCAACATATGGTTTTATTATAGCCCCTTTCATTACTGCACCTTTATCTTCATGAACACTTAGAACACTACCAATTCTTATTCCAGATGGATATGATCCTCCAAGTCCAGAAGTTACTATATCATCACCTTTTTTTATTTTTGACTCTAAAGAAAGACGCTGTATTTGTGCAAGTGATTTATTATTTGCATCCGTATATCCTTTTACAATACCATTATCCCTTGTGCTATCAACAAGACCTGCCACTGCAATATTTTCATTAGATAGACATTGTACTATTGACCAATTATCGCCGACTGACTTAACTTGTCCTACAAGTCCATCTCCAGTAATAGCGACCATTCCTTTTTTTATTCCACTCGTTTCACCCTTATTTATTGAAAATCCATCTGAAAAACTATTTGCTACAAGTCCGTTTATATCAGCACCTACATAATTATATTGGGCATTTTTATCTGAAAATTTAAATATTTTACTTACTCTTTCATTCTTTTTTATTAAAGCACTGTACTCTATGACCTTACTTTGGAGCTCACTATTAGTTTTTCTAAGTTCTTCATTCTCTGTTTTAACATTTGAGATATTAGTTATAAATCTAAAGGAATTTTTTATTTTAAAAAAACCACTAAAAAACACACCTTGTACTGAATTTATTGTTACCCCAACACCATTTTCTACAAAAGACATTTTATCTCGGTTTACACTATAACCTATTAGTGATAAAAAGGTAACTGACAGTAATATAATTACTACTGCCAGTTTGTTTTTTATAAATTTCATATTTACCTTCTTTTACTCATAACATCTATATTATCGAGAGCTTTTCCTGCTCCTATAGCAACACAATCAAGTGGGTTTTCAGCTATGTGTACAGGCATATGTGTTTCCCTGTTGATAAGTGCATCTATTCCTTTTAGAAGCGCTCCTCCACCAGTTAACATAATTCCTTTTTCCATAATATCTGATGCAAGTTCTGGTGGGGTTTTTTCAAGGGTTGTTATTATTGCTTCAATTATTGATTGAACCGGTTCACTGAGTGCTTCTCTTACTTCCTTTTGTGTTACTTCTATAACTTTTGGAAGTCCTGTTATTAAATCTCTTCCTGTTATCTCCATGCTCATATCATCATCTTCTTGCTCATATACTGATCCAAGTTCCATTTTAATATTTTCTGAAGTTCTCTCACCTATCATAAGACTGTATTGTTTCTTAACAAAAGCTATTATAGCTTGGTCGAACTCATCACCTGCAACTCTTAAAGATTTACACGTTACAATTCCACCGAGTGAAATTATGGCAACCTCTGTAGTTCCGCCTCCAATGTCCACTATCATACTTCCAGTTGGTTCATTTACAGGTAATCCAGCACCAATAGCGGCTGCAAATGGTTCTTCCATTAAATATGCATCTCGTGCCCCTGCACTTTTAGTTGCTCCCTCTATTGCTCTTTTTTCAACCTCAGTTACGCCAGACGGATATCCAACTACAATTCTTGGACTTGTAAATCCTTTTGGACTAACTTTGTTTATGAAGTGTCTAAGCATTTTTTCAGTAATATCAAAATCTGCAATCACTCCATCCTTCATAGGACGAATTGCAACTATATTACCTGGAGTTCTACCTATCATTTGTTTAGCTTCTTCACCAACGGCTAGAACCTTATTAGTATTTATATTTATAGCTACAACAGAAGGTTCTCGTAAAACAATTCCTTTCCCCTTCAAGTAAACTAATGTGTTTGCTGTTCCTAAATCTATTCCCATATCACGAGACGTTCCGAATATTCCCATTATAATTTCTCCTTTCGTATCTAAAGCATTCCTTTTTCTTTTAAACTTGTATAAACCCCATTACCAATAATTATATGATCAAGTAGCTCTATTCCTAGTAATTTACCACATTCCTTAAGTCTTATAGTAATACTTATGTCTTCCTTACTAGGGGTTGGGTCTTATCATGAGTACCATGTAACAATACATTGACACCTTACACTTACAACTTTATGTACATGTCTTTAACGTTGCATTAATTTTTTTATTATATTTTTACTTGGTATCCCACTTCTTTTAATTCCCTCATTATTTCCCTTGCTTTTTCCTCTACATCGCTTACAACCTCTTTATATATAATCCCCTGTAAATCAGAAGGGACAGTAACACCTTTCTTGTATATGCATGTAACCCTTGTTCTTCCTAATTTTCCGAAGAAATACCCTAGTTCAAATATTACATTTTGTCTTGCCCTATATTCTTTTTTTCTATCTTTCTCAAGTAAATTCTCTTCGGATTTAGAATAAGCAAACTCATCAGGAGTTAATAGTACAAAAGCATATCCTACATCACTATGTTTTTCAAACTTTTCTATAATTGTAGAAGATCCACCATCTGATTGCCTATGAAGAATAATTGGCTCAAGACCTAATTCTCCAAGTAAAATAACAAGTTGATTTTTTAAACTTTCATCATGACCATGCACCACAAAAACCTTATTGTTTTGTATAACCAACTGTTCTTCTTCATTTTCTTTAACATAATCTCTAAATTGAAATTCTTTCAATGCAGTTTTCAAAGAAGCAATTATTATATTGTGTGCATTATTGAATATTTCAATGCCATTGTCAATAACCCTAAATTTTTCAGCTTCTAGAAAGGTTTTATACACAACACTTTGTTTAGTAAAAACCTCTACTATAAAATTTTCGACCATGCTTTTCCATGATGTATATTCACTATCAATAATGGAAACATACCCATATTCTGATTTCACACAGAAGTTATCATAATTAAACTTCTCACCTTCATCTAAAAGTTCTTTGGCTGTTTTAACAAAAAAGTCGTTCACTTTAGCCCTCCCACTTTTTTATAGTTTATTATATATAGTCCCATACGTCATTTCTAACTGTTTATGAAGTTGCTTATTCTCATTTTCCAATTGTTTTATGCGTTCTTTAAAGGTAGTAATAATAGCATCCTTAGAGGCCTCTGACCGCTCGTTAGAGACCTTTAGGGTACGTTTAGGATATATTTTCTGTTTATCCCTAATATCCTCTATTCTTCTTCTTATATCTTCATTATTATAAAGCCACGCCTTCGATACGCCTGCTTCATTGCTAACTACATTGAAATTAATTGTTAAGCCTTCCAATATCAATCTTGGAATTGTTTTTTCTACTTTATATCTAGTTTCATCAGATTTCTTTTTAGCAATTTTAACGATAGCTTCTGTATTTCTTTTATTGTTCA